>CAZEJW010000083.1:11314-19360 GCA_964512685.1 uncultured Leptospirales bacterium
GTTTTTTATTATGCGTTTCATATATTGAAAAAACCCTTTAATCTTCTTTTATCTCTTCAAGAGGAGCCCCGCCTGCAAGCAGATAAAAAATCGCCATCCTGACTGCAACGCCGTTCGTTACCTGCTCATTGATGATCGCGTTTGGACTCTCTGCCACGAAATCATCTATTTCAATACCCCTGTTAACAGGGCCCGGATGCATTACAACTATATCTGACTTACACCTCCCGAGCCGCTCTTCAGTGAGGGCAAACTGCTGATGATATTCACGGATAGAAGGGAAAAGAGACCCTTTCTGCCTTTCTCTCTGAATTCTCAGCATATTGATGACATCGAGTTCAGGAAGCAGTTCATCAAGGTTGTAGGTAATATCCACATCGAACAGTTTAAACTCATCAGGCAGAAGAGTTGGCGGTCCGCATACAGTAACCTTTGCGCCAAGCTTACGGAATGCCCTTATATCCGAACGGGCGACCCTGGAATGCCTGATGTCTCCAACTATCCCGATATGAAGACCCTCAAGAGATCCCCTTTTCTCGAGAATTGAATAAGTGTCAAGCAGTGCCTGTGTGGGATGCGCATGCCATCCGTCCCCTGCATTAATCACAGAGGAATTGATGTTTTTAGACAAAAAATGCGGCGCCATTGACGCCGCATGTCTCATTACAATATAATCAGCATTCATTGCCTCGAGGGTATGAACCGTATCAATTAGAGACTCCCCCTTTACTACGCTTGAGATTGAAACAGGCACATTGATGAGATCAGCAGAAAGTCTCTTTGCTGCCAGATCAAAACTGATCCTGGTTCTGGTGGACGGTTCAAAAAAAAGAGTACAAACTGTCTTTCCCCTGAGGATAGGAACACTCTTCACAGATCTGGTAAATATTTCCTTGAAATACCTGGCCGAATTGCAGATTAGCATAATCTCATCCGCGCTCAGCGATTTAATATCCAGTAGGTCTTTTTTATTCAGTGTTGTCATAGCAGGATTAAATTTATTATTACCTCCCCCCTATTGTCAAACCAATTTATTGTTTCCCTGGATTAATTTTTCAGCTTTTTTTTATTCTTGAAAATATCCCCCTGCTCTGTAGCTTTATCCATTAATAGCAATCAGTATAAAAAAGTGAACCTTGCAAAAATTGTCTGTTCACCTGATCCCCCTGATCATTTAAAATGCTGATTGTTAAAAAAATTTTAAATGGTAATACAATAATGTACCTGGATTCACATTCTCATTTTGACCTTACAATAGAAACCTCTGACAAAAACGAAGATGATCTTCTTCAATCACTAAATGAAAACAGTATAACTCACGCCGTACAGATATCCACTGAAACAGAAGGACTTCAATGGTCATATGACTTTGCAAAGAGAAACAGAGATAAGGGGATACTGTTCAGCGCCGGTATTCATCCATCCTCCCCGGCTGAATCAGAAAGGCTCAGAGAACTGGCCGATTTTACAAACAGCGTAATGAATTCTGCTGACAAAGATCTTCTTTTCGGCATTGGAGAATGCGGTCTGGATTATTACAGGATGCATCAGGAAAAAGATATGCAGCACGCATCCTTTGAACATCAGATTGATCTTGCCAAAAGATGTGAATTGCCTCTTATTATACACTCAAGAGATGCAATGGATGACACCCTTGCAATTCTCAAAAGCAAAGAGGCTTCCTTCGGAATAATGCACTGCTTTTCCGGCAACAGCAAAACAGCTGAAAAGGTCCTGGATCTCGGATTTTACATATCCTTTGCAGGCAATGTTACATACAAGAATGCAACAGACCTTCACGACGCAATAAAATATGTTCCATCAGACAGGCTGCTGCTCGAAACAGACGCACCATTTCTCACTCCGGTTCCTTACAGGGGTAAAAAAAACATGCCCCACTACATTATTCACACGTACAATTTTGCAGCCGAGGCCAGAAAACAGAGCATAAATGGGGGTGAATGTGGAGAGGACCCGGGTGATCAGCATGATGCTGGTCTCGTTCAGGAATATTATTAAAAAGGAATTAAAATGAATCCAAAGGAATACAGATCCGACTTTCTTGTAATAGGAAGCGGAATAGCCGGCCTTACGTTTGCCATCAAGGCATCAGAATTCGGAACCGTTAACATTGTAACGAAAAAAAAAGATTTCGATTCAAATACAAACCGCGCGCAGGGAGGCATTGCATCTGTAACATCACCTGATGATTCATTCGAAAACCATATCAGGGACACCCACAAAGCCGGAGCCGGCCTCTGCGATGAAATGACGGTCGACATTCTCGTAAAGGAAGGTCCTTCGCGAATAAATGAACTCATAGAATGGGGAGCAAACTTCTCGAAAAAAGAATGCGATAAAAACGGAACCGTGCTTGACCTCGGTCGCGAGGGGGGTCACTCACACAACCGCATAGTACATGCAGCTGACCTAACAGGAAAAGAGATTGAAAGAACCCTGCTCGACTGTATTGCCGGGATTGAAAATATCACTGTCTTTGAAAATCACACCGCAGTTGATCTTCTCACAGAACATCAGCTGAGAAAGGCCCCCCGAAAAAACATCCACTGTTTTGGTGCCTACATACTGGACAATAAAAACGGTGTAGTAAACACCTTCCTGTCAAAGAGAACCCTTCTTGCAACAGGAGGCGCTGGCCAGGTCTATCTGCATACAACTAACCCTGATATTGCAACAGGAGATGGAATTGCAATGGCATACAGAGCCGGCGCCCTTATTGGAGACATGGAATTCATCCAGTTTCATCCAACATCGTTATATACAAAAGATCAAAGCGGGCCTGCATTTCTCATAAGTGAAGCAGTAAGGGGCGAAGGCGCTATCCTCCTGAACTCAAGAGGAGAAAAATTCATGGAGGCTGTTCATCCCCTTAAAGACCTCGCCCCTCGTGATATTGTTGCAAGGGCCATTGACAGGGAACTCAAACGCCTCGGTGACTCGCATGTCTTCCTCGACATATCCTTCAAAGGAAAGGACTTTCTGACTGAAAGGTTCCCCAACATATACGAGCACTGTCTGAGCAAGGGAATAGATATTTCAAAAGAACCAATTCCTGTTGTACCTGCTGCACATTATCTTTGCGGAGGAATCATCTCTGATATTGATGGGAAAACTTCCATAGAAAATCTTTATGTGTCAGGCGAATCAGCATGCACCGGTGTCCACGGGGCCAACCGCCTTGCAAGCAACTCCCTTCTTGAAGGTCTGGTTTTTTCACACAGGGCATACCTTCACTCTGTTGAATCCATCAAATCAAAGAAGAAGGATATACCTTCATTTCCAATGTGGAACAAGGAGGGGACCTTTGACCTGGAGGAATGGATTCTGGTTCAGCACGATATAGAAGATGTAAAAAGAGTAATGTGGGATTATGTCGGTATAGTACGAACAGACATGCGGTCACAAAGGGCATATAAACGGATACTTCTTCTCGCAGAGGAAATCCACAATTCATATAGAAAGAGCACTGTTCATCCGGCAATAATCGAGCTCAGAAACCTTGCAACTGTGGCAAAGCTCATCATCAAAAGTGCTATGAAAAGACAGGACAGCATTGGACTTCATTTCAACTCAGACCACCCTGAAACTGATGAAAACAAAAAAAGCGTAATACAAAAATCCCGCATGGAACCCGGCTTCGACAAAATTGATCACAGGGAATTCAAATGGTAAAAGGGATCAAAATAAAGCAGATAACGCTCGAAGATCTTTCCTCTGTCTTCAAGACCGGATGTTCATCAGATGAGCCGAACCCCTTTTATGAAGACTGGACCGAAAACTGCCTTGCCGAATCATTGCTGCATGACTCAGCCCTCTCTTTTGCAGCAAAGAGAAAAAAAGATTTAGCAGGATTCATCATTGGCAAAAAAACAGGGCCAGCCGGGGCATCAATTGTTCGCCTTTACATCAGTCCAGCCTGGAAAAACAGAGGAATCGAAAAAAAGCTGTTAGACTGTTTTACTCAAACTGCCATGGAACATGGATTGAAGGAAATCAATACAGATATTGAACCGGATTGCGATCTATCGGATCTCCTGTCAACAGAGGGATTCTCAGAAGAAAAAAAAATTGTCAGGTTGAAAAGAATTATTCAAAAGCAGGAAAAATAGTTTGACGCATAATCTTCAACTGATCTTTTCAGAGTCAAAAAGTTTATTCGCATAAATAAGCAGAGACAATAATTCGGAAAAAATTATTAATTACAGGTTATTGCCGATATATTTAATACACCCATCAATAAAGGAGAGCCGCCTTGAAACTGTCACTGGTAAAAAACAACAGCCCTGAAAACCTTCTGTCTGACACCGGAAAACAAATTCCACCCTCCGGAATTCGAAAATTTTTCGATATTGTCTACTCCACACCTGACTGCATTTCCCTTGGAGTGGGAGAGCCCGACTTCACCACACCGTGGAGGATTTCAGACACAGGGATTTACGCCCTCAGGGAAGGCTGCACTCACTACACTCCAAACAGGGGTCTCCCTGAACTCCGCGAAGCAATCTGCGAATATCTCGAAAATATATATAATCTGACCTACAATCCCGATACCGAACTGATAGTGACAATGGGAGTAAGCCAGGGGCTCGATCTGGCTCTCAGAAGTATAGTAAATCCGGGTGACGAGGTAATAATCATCGAACCATGCTATGTTTCGTATGCAGCAAATATCAGCCTGCTGTATGGCAAGCCGGTTATAGTCCCCACATATCAGAAAGATGATTTTAAAATTGACATTGATCTCTTGAAAAAATCCATTACGCCAAAAACCAAAGCCATCCTTTTAAATTATCCGTCGAATCCGACAGGTGCAGCATTTGACAGGAAGCTGCTTGAGGAAATAGCAGACCTTTCCATCAAACATAATTTCATGGTTCTTTCCGATGAAATATATTCAACCATTACATATGAGGATGATCACTTCTCCATTGCAGCCCTTCCCGGGATGAAGGAAAGAACCATTCATCTTAACGGATTTTCGAAGTCACACGCGATGACAGGCTGGAGGCTTGGCTTTGTTGCGGGGCCAGAGTATGTTATGGACATCATGCTCAAAATTCATCAGTACACAGCCCTTTGTGCACCCTCTATTGCCCAGTATGCCGCAGTGGAAGCCGTAAAAAAGGGAGACAAAGAAGTCAAAAGGATGAATACCGAGTATACAAGAAGAAGAAACTTCATTACAGGCAGATTCAATGAAATAGGCCTGCCATGCCTTCTCCCCCGGGGTGCATTCTATGTATTTCCTGATATCACGTCTACAAACCTCACAGCTGAAGAATTTGCTCTACAGCTTCTTGAAAAGGAAAAAGTCGCTGTTGTACCGGGCGATGCATTTGGCAAATGCGGGGAAGGTCATATAAGATGTTCATATGCAACTTCCATGGAAAATATTAAAGAGTCCATGATCCGTATTGAAAGATTCGTAAAGAACCTCGGCAAATAAACCGGAAGACTTCATGGCACTATTGATTGACGGTTTCAACCTGATATATAAATTCCCTGATCTTGAGGCATGCATGTATGAGAGCAATCTCGATGGTGCGAAAAAGGGACTTATCAACAAATTAAAGGAATACAAGGCGATCAGGAAAAAAGAAAAGATTCGCATTGTTTTCGATGGCAAAAAAAAACCTTCTGATTCCACCAGAGTTGAAAAATCCGGTCCAATAGAGATATTCTACTCACATGAACTTTCAGCAGATTACCTGATAAAACAGTTCATCAAGCAGGACAAAAATCCCCGGATGGTTACTGTTGTTACATCTGATAAGGATATTATATTCTATGTGAACAGGTTCCGCGCGAAAGTCATGACCAGTGAAGACTTTGCAGCCATGTGGAACAAAACAATTGAAGAGCATTACACCTCCCGAGTCCCCGAAAAAGACGAGAACCCGGAAATATCAGAGGATGAAGTTAAATTCTGGGAGAAAATGTTCTCCAGAAAAAAATAATTCATCAGTAGGAAAGTTTTCTGTCAAAAAACAGCATTATATCAGGAAGTGCACTGTTCCATGAGTTCCAGTCATGAATCTTGTGTTTGGCTTTTTTAAAAGTCACGTCAAATCCACCATGTTTCTTCTGCAGCTGTCTCAGCCTCAAAGCAAATATCATACTCTGGCCTGCCGGTACCACCCAGTCCTTAGCCCCATGCCACAGATACACCGGTGTCTTTTCAAGATTTTCAGCCAGTTTCATCACATTATCATCATTCTTCCATCTTTCGGTGAATTCCTTGTAAGGGCCATAAACGGAGGTGAGAAGTCTGTCCTTGGTCATTGAAGTTGGATCATAATCACCTGATAATCCTGCTGTTGCGGCAAAAGAATCGCTGTATTTAGCTGCAAGAAGAATCGCCCCTCTGGCTCCTGTTGAAAGACCGATTATACCGGTTTTTTTCCTGTCCTGAGCCAGATCAAACTCATCCCTGAGATATTCCATGAGAACCTCTGCAACGAATTTCCCACCCGGAATCTCAGCCCACTTATTCGTTGTTTCAGGATAAAACTTTGACTCATAAAGGCTTTTTCCCATATCCGGGCAAACAAGAACAAATCCATATTCATTGGCATAATGTTCTATTCTGGTATTTTTTTCCCAGTCCCGGTAGTTTCCATCGTATCCATGAAGTACAATCAGTGTACGGCAGCTTTCTCCCCGCTGATATGTCTTTGGAAAAAATATCTGCATCCGGACATATTTTTTTTCAGTTTCTCCCTTGTATTCGACCTTCAGATTTCTTAGCCACCTTCCGGGTGTTACTTTCCCATTATAATCCATTGCTCCTGAGTTTTCAGGATACAAAAGAACTGCAACCGCCAGTATTAAAGCTGTACTGAGTAAGAATTTCTTCATTATTTAAAACCCATTTCATTATAATTTTCAGAATTTTAACAATAGCCTGTATAATATTCGATTTCAAGAATTTTTATACTGTAAATCCAACATGGCTACTTTATGCTATATAACGGGTAATAAACAAACCATGCAGACATACAAGAACTTTTTATATATATCCTTCCTCCTTCATACTTAAATAGGCGCTGTCTGTGATAATGACATGATCAAGCATTGGGATTCCTATTATAGCGCCGGCCTTTTTCAATCGCTCAGATGTTGCAACATCCTCTTTGGATGGAGTGGTAATTCCAGAAGGATGATTGTGGCTGACAATAACGGATGATCCGCCTTCCCTGATTGCATCCCTGAAAACTTCTCTTGGATGGACAATTGCTTCGGATATCGTTCCAACAGATACTACCACTTTCTTCAAAAGCCGGTTCTTGTTGTTCAGAATCAGAACCCTGAATTCTTCCCGGCAGAGTCCGGCAAGTTCAGGAAGAAGAAGATTCCATACTGCTTCAGGAGAATCAATTTTATCTGACGAGTTTCGATCAGTTATTACCCTTCTGCCGATCTCAAAAGAAGAATGAATCCTTATGGATTTCTTTAATCCCACACCCTCTATTGCTGCTATTTCTCTTATTCCTGAAGAAGATAGGCCGAAAAGGCCCTTGAACTTTCCCAGAAGCTTTCCGGAAAGATCCATTACATCACAGCTTTTTGTTCCTGTACCGAGGATTACTGCAAGAAGTTCAAGGTCAGAAAGATTTCTCACTTCTTCACCATTAATGCATTTTTGCAGAGGAAGATGTTTATTATCATTACCACTTTTTTTAAATGAATTCATATACTCCATCCCTTAAATTTCATATATTGAGACAGTCTGTTCACTAATATCTCACATATATACAAACGAACGGGCAGAAGGTATGAGGTCAAAAAATATGAAAAAAATTCATTTTTATGGAATTTTTTTCATTAATTAATCCGTATTTACAGGCATAGATCTTCACTCGGCAAAACTGCTTGACTCCGGAAGAATGACAGATGAAAATTCTTTATCAGCAGGCATTGCCGGTTTTAACATCCCTCTGTAACAGGGTTGAAATCAGGGTATTTAAAATAAATAACAAGCGTTACTGCACTCTACATTCAACGGATGTTTATATGACAAAAAAA
>CAZEJW010000084.1:0-14792 GCA_964512685.1 uncultured Leptospirales bacterium
ATTGCTCTGTTTGAGTATCTGCCTGTTTATTCTTATCTTTAATTGCTCCTAAAAAAGAAGGAAGTTCAAAGCCAGCCTGTTCTGCAAGTTCATGAATTGGGGGAAGGGAAGTAGCAAAACTTTTAATAAAGTTTGAGGTTGTGCTTGAGTGTCCATCCCCGCCTGAATCCCATACAGTGATTTTATCAATTTTCAGTCTTGAAATTGCCTCAACCTGTTTTCCAACAAGGGTTTCCATTTTTTCAAGGAGCATTAGAGTCGCAGCCATCTGTGTATCATTATTACAGGCATTTATTATTTCCTGATAACCATCAGCTTTGGCTTTAAAAAGTTCTTTAAGACCATTGGCTTCTGCCTGATATTTTAACAGAATCGCATCTGATTCTCCTTGGGCCAGTCGTCTTCTTTTCCCAGCTTCAGCTTCTGCATCAATCTCAATTTTTCTTTTATCAATTTCCTTTTGAACAATTTCTTCTTTTTCAAGTCGTGATTTTTCTGCTTCCTGTTCAGCTTTTAGTATTTCTTTTTTTGCATTAGCTCTTGCAACCTCACTTTTTTCTTCTGCTTCTGCTGTCCTCTGAGCAAGTATTGCATTATATTCAGCCACCTCTGCTTTTGAGATATTTTCACCTTTAATCGCTTCTGCTTCAAGTTTTGCTACTTCAATCCTTTGCTCTGATTGAGCAGACTTTCTGCCTTTTTCTGTTTCTGAATTTTGTACTGCTATTTCAACTTCACGGGCTCTTGTAGCTTTTGCTTCTTCAGAGGCTCCTTCGCTTTCGAGGTGAGCAATGGCTATTCTTTGATTTTTTTCAGCTTCTTTCTTTCCTTTTTCAGTCTCTGACATTTCAAAAGCAACCTGAACTTCTTTTTCCCTGTTTGCTTTTGATTCGCCGATAGCCCCGTTTCTGTCCTGTTCTGCTACTTCAACTTTTGCTTTGTTTATTGCTTCTGCTGCGGATTTTTTACCAATAGCTACAATGTATCCTGATTCATCTGTAAGATCCTTAATGTTCACATTTATCAACTGAAGACCAATTTTATTCAATTCTGTAGTAACATTTTCGTTTATCTGTTTCAGAAACAATTCTCTGTCCTGATTGATTTCTTCAATATCCAGTGTTGCAATAACCAGTCTTAATTGTCCGAGAATAATATCTTCGGCTAGAGTTTCTATCTGTTCGCCGGATAATCCAAGAAGTCTTTCAGCAGCATTTAACATTATTGCCTGTTCTGTTGATATTGCTACAGTGAAAGTACTTGGAGTATTTATTCTGATATTTTGCTTTGACAATGCACCGGACAATGGAATATCTATTGTAACAGGCTGAAGTGAAAGATATTTTGCTTCCTGAATAAGTGGCAGTACAAAGGCACCTCCGCCATGTATACAGCGGGCACTTTTCCCCTTCCCAACCTTTCCATAAATAACAAGAATTTTGTTTGAAGGGCATCTTTTATACCTTGTTATTGCAATTATCACTAACGTAATAACAAGAAAAATTACTACACTAAAAATTCCGGAAAAAATATTCAACATAGTCATCTCCTAATATTATTTTGATTTGCAGAAATTTAAAACATTTTATAAATTATTCATTTAAAAAATGAACGGATGATAAAGTTTTTATACAATAGGTAGATTAAACAAATCTTAATTCATGGTTTAACTGTCATATGGGAAGGTGGTTACAATCAAGAGATCTTCTTCAATGTCTTTATAGCATACAAGCACTTTTTCCCCGGTTTTGAGCATTCCCTTGTCTGTCATTGCATCTAGTGTTGCCAGTCTCCCCTGGATTTCAACCTGTATCTGGCCTTTGCCTTGACGATTGCCAGGAATTGTCAAATATACTGTTCCGACATTTCCAATTGCATTTTTTATTTCCAGAGTTCCTGATGTTTCAAATGTTTTTAGATATTTAAGAAGGTATATCGTTATGATAAAAGTAATAACACCGGAGAAAAATGTGACAATTATTATTTTGTGGAAACTGTAATTTGTAAACCTATAGCAGATAACGCCAATCCAGCCGGCACCTTTAAAAAAAGCAAGTACACTATTTAGTGAAAAAATTTCGGTAGTGTCAATATCTCCTTCAAAACCAGAATCAATACCATCAGGTATTTCACTATCAATATCTGTATCTCCGCCAAAAATAGACAGAAGAAGTTTTAGTAAAAAGAAGGTAGTGGACGTAATAGCGAGTATCCAGTATATGGCTTCAGCATTGCTTTGAATGCCCAAGAGATGTTTGAATGATTCCATAATAACCTTTGAAATTATTTATTGTTTTGATATTTGTTTTTTAAACTTTCTTAAAACATAAAATGGCCAGTTGATTCAGTTCCAAATTGGAAATTAATATTTTCATTCCAATTATCCCATTAAAAAGTTTGTTGAAAATAAAATATATTCATTTATAAATACTAATCAAAAATTTGTAAATATTAATATTGATTTAAGAATTATATTGTCATCAGGGATATAAAATCAAAACATGTATCCCGTTCCCAGTGAAAAACCAACGGAATTGAGGTCAATATCCCTGTCATATACATAAAGGTATTTTAAATATGTAAACACAGTGAAAGTGTGAAAGGATTTCGAATAACCTGTAAAAATTTCAGTTGTGAAGGTAGTAGTAGATGTGGAAGAGTTTTCTCCCGATATCGCGAATGCCGATATCCCACCGAGGAACCCGGCCTTGACACTCCCATATTTTTTATCCCAAAAAGACATATTCCATGACGGACCTGCAAGTATTGTTATTCCGTTTATTCTGCAGTTCTCCTGCTGAAAATGCTGATATGATAAATCAGCTGTTATCAAAGGCATCCATTTTCGCAATTTCAAACCGGGAAGGATATCCGGAGGGGCAGTGTATTCAATGTTGAAACTGAATCCGTTTTCAATAACTTCGTTCAGTTTTCCTGTAACGAACATATACGAAGAAGAAAAAGATATTTCGCTATTTGTGTTATTCATAATCAGCATTGAGCTATTTTCATTTTTTAGTGAAGGTTTCTTTTTTTCGCCAGGAGCTTCCTCTCCAAGCCCTGCATAGTAATTTTCCTTTATTACTGTTTCGTCTGCCTTTCTTCCCAGCTGTCTGAATATAGCGATGTCTTCATTATAATGTTTTGTGATAAAGAGTTTTTTGATAAGCTCTCTCTTTATTGTGAATTCGCCAAATGAGTTCTTGAAAACAATATTTTTACTTTCATCCTTAATTACCTTGCCTACAAGAATAGTGGTATCTCTGAGCTCGGCTATATCGGCATGAAGACTGGCACATGATAGGAATATAAAAAATACTGATATGGAAACTGTCATTATTTTCATTTTATAATTCCAACTTTTTTACTATTGTTTTTTTTGAAATTTTTATCTCTCCAAGGAGACCTTTGAGTTTTATATAATTGAGCGTCTCCTCTGAAATTGTACCAACAAAGACATTGCCGTCATTTATGAAAATTTTATATTTTTTTACAATTGACTTCGAGGTAACCCTGGTTTTCTTCTTTTTCAGTATGGCCTGGGTTCTTTTTATTTCGTGTTTAAGAGACTCAAGCATTCTGGAAGATATTTCAGGTTTGTTCTTTTCTATACCACTGTATATTTTTTTCATTTCAGTGTTCTCTGAAAGTTTTTTTATGAAAGTATTGTTTACCGGTATTCTGGAATTATCGGTAATCATTTTATCAAGCCCCGGATCTTTTATGATCTTATTATTCCATCTGGCAAGATTCGTCATTGTTGATCCGTTGTAATCAAGAACTCCCATCAGATATATTCGTCTGTTTGCATTTTTTGCAAATTCGGATTTCGGAGAATCAGAGATTATCTCCTGATAACAGTCTATTGCCTCGTCTTTTTTAGAAAGCTCTTCAAGACACCGAGCCCTGTAATACTTTATATTGATTTTTTCTCCATCTGATGCATTATCCTGAATTCTGTCCAGAACTCCGAGAGATTCCCTGAATGCAACGAGTCTGAAAAGTTTTTCCCCTTTTTTAATTGAGTCAGGTGTTTTTTTAACTCTGGATATTTCAGAATTAATATTGTCGATGTAATTAAGAAGAATGGCCGCAGTAATTGAAATCGTATCATCATTGTAATTACTGATTATTTCCTTAAATGTTTTTTTTGCCTCATTGAATTTACCCATAAGAGAAAGGCAGAAACCCCGGTGAAGAAGAATATTGCCTCTTACTTCTCGTTTTAATACAGTATTCTGAAGAGCGGTATTATATAGAGTTATTGCTTTTTTGTAGTTCTTATTCCTTTCATAATAGTATGCCAGATCGTGATAAATCGTTGATTCATTCGATTCTATATCAAGAATCGGTTGTTTGCCCATGATTGTTCGAAGGAAATTAATGGTTAAAAGAACTGGCCTGGAAATATTTTCATAACGTGCAACCGAAACATTCTCTGTCTCAATCTGTTGAGACAGAACAGTATTGACTCTCAGTTCTATTGCATCCGCCTCTGCAGTGGCAATTCTGTTTTCATACAATCTTTTTCCCAGCTGAAATTTCATAATGAGGGAAATATGATCGAGATTGTTTTCTCTGAGATTGCTTTTCTGTAGAAATATTTTCATTTCCCTGAGTCTGATCTCAATATTTACATCATTGAATAAAAGCATGAATGCAGAAAAAAATACAGCAATCAGAACGAGAAAATATTCTGCTTTTCCAGATCTCATTTTTCTTCCTGCTTAATTTCAATTATGAAAACTGTGGCATCATCTTTAAGGCTTTCAATATCAGTAAAACTGCTTAAATCATTAATAATTTCATTCTGAATAGTCTCAGGATTACTTTCAATATTTTTCTGCAGAATTTCAAGAAGTCTTGATATTCCATATTCAACATTTTCATTGTTTTTTGCTTCTGTAACACCATCTGTGAAAAGGACAACTTTGTCTCCGGTACTGATGGTGGTTTTTTCAGTCTTGTACATGTGATTCATATCACTTGAAACGCCAATAAGAAATCCGCTGCTGCTCAGAGTCTCGATCTTTCCTGATCCTTTTCTTATAAGAAAGGGATCAGGGTGACCTGCATTGCAGAAATGAAGTTGATTTGCATGGTCAAGTATTCCATAAAAGGCAGTGAAATAAACCCCTGGTTCAGTATCATGAACCCTGAGGATTTCGCTAACTTCTGTATTTACATGCTTCAGCAGTTCCGCCGGATCAGAATAGAGGGGGGCGGTTCTCTTGAAAATTTCTTTTGCAATCATGGTTATTAGCGCAGCAGGTACTCCATGTCCTGAAACATCAACAATCAGAGCCCCGTGAGTGTCCCTGTCAATTTCAAATATGTCATGATAATCACCGCTGACCTGTCCGTATGCCCTGTGGAATATCGAAAAATTAAAATGATTATTGCTTGCAAGGTGAGGAAAAATGACTTTCTGAATTTCTCCTGCAATTTTCAGTTCAAAATCAATCTGATCATTCTGCCTCTGGAGGGTTGTAATTTTTTCCTTGATTGAATCCGCCATTGAATTGAATGCTTTTGCAAGCTGACCGATTTCATCATCCTGTTTTATATCAGACCTGGCGTCAAGGTTGCCTGATGTAATTTCAAGGCTTGTTCTGTGAAGTGTTTTAACCGGACGAAGAAACATCCGGTAGAAAATAATGCCTGTAAAAATGTGAAGAAGCGCAAGCATGGAAATTACAATAATGATAAGCCTGTATAAATTATTGAGCCTGTCACCAATACCGGACATGCTGTATTTTATCAGTATAATCCTTGTGCCTGTATTGCTTATATTCAGTGGTATGTAAAAAGAAATACTGTATGTATTGTGGTCGATTTTTGAAAAAAACCGGGTCCCTGTGAAATCCTTGTTAGTTACAGCTCTTATGCCGTTCAGAATATCGTTTTGACTTATTTTTATGCTTTCATTTGTTTTATAATCAATTGAACCGTCTTCTGCAAATATCACAAAATCTTTTGATGATTTTTTTATTATCTGTCTGAGGTATTCAATAGTGGATTCAGCCCCCCCAGTATGCCTGGATCTCTGTATTCGGTCAGTATAATTATCAATTGAGCTTATCAGGGAGTCAGCCAGCTCAGTTACATGATATCTGGTGTTTTCTGAGATAAGGTCTATCTGATTTTCATATATCATTATTGTAAATATTGACATGTTTATTACTGCAAGCATCAGGTATAAAAAACTTATCCTGAAAGTGATGGATTTAAATCGAAAGAGTTTCATCTGATGGCGACTCCATCTGTATAATATCATTTTGTTGACAAAGTGCAGTCAATATCCGGAGACAGAACATCTATGTAATCTTACCGATATTCTGAAAAGTCAAGACAATATTGTTTTTGCTGTGATTTAATGGCCAATAAGGAGCACTTGAGGATTATACCGGCTCAAAATCGATTCTGAGATTTGATATGTCAGCAGTTATGAGTCTTACCCTGATCCTGTCTCCCAGCCTGTACCTTTTTTTAAGTCTTTTCCCAATAACTGTGTATTCATCTTCATTTACCAGGTAGTAGTCGTCAGAAAGAATTCTCACAGGGACCATTCCTTCTACAGGCATATCGAGAAGAGTTACGTAGAAGCCGAATTTTGAGACTCCGTTTATAATACCGTCAAATTCTTCGCCAATTCTATTCTCGAGCAGACGGCAGATTTTGATTTTGGTAAGGTCTCTTTCGGCTTTTTGAGCTGTTCTTTCCAGCGCGGATGTTTTTTCTCCAATACTAATCAACCGGTCATTTGAATACACATGAGCTGATTTATCAATCAGGGTTTTCAGGCATCTGTGAACAATGAGATCGGGATAACGTCTGATTGGTGATGTGAAGTGGGTATAATCTATAAAGCCCAGTCCGAAATGTCCGGCAGGTTCTATACCATAGAAGGCCTGCATCATGGATTTTAAAACCACAAGGCTAACAACGTGTTCGTTTTCAGAACCTTCGACTTTTTTGAGAACCTTCTGGAGCTCCAGGGCAAAATTATCTGATTTTTTTATTTTGATGCCTATGACTTTCAGAAACTGTTTGAGTGAATCAAAACTTTCTTCGCTCATCTTTTCGTGTATTCTGTAGAGTGATGGGATTCCGGCTTCCTTGACAGACCTGGATACTGTTTCATTAGCGCTCAGCATGAATTCTTCGACAATGGTATGACTGATAAGTCTTTCTGCAAATCGTATGCCGGTGACTCTTTTCCCGCTGTACACAAGTTCTTCATCCGGAAGTGACAGGTCAAGCCTGCCATCCTTTTTTCTTTTTTTGCTGAGAACAAGAGCCAGTTCTTTCATTGTGTTAAGGTTTTTATACAGCCTTGCCGGTTTTTTATCCCTGAGGATTGCTGCTGATCCTTCATATGTAAGTCTTTTGCTTACTTTTATAATTCCCCTGTGGAAACTGTGTTTTACAAGCTTCCCTGATGAATCGAATGTCATTTCAACGGAAAGGGTAAGTCTGTCTTCATCCTGTTTTAATGAACAGAGATTGTTCGACAATTCCTCAGGGAGCATGGATATAACGTCACTGGCCAAATAGTAACTGGTTCCTCTTGACAGGGCTTCTTCATCCAGTTTCGAACCGGGTTTTACATAGGCCGATACATCCGCAATATGAACACATACGTTGTAACTGGAACCTTTCTTCCTTATTGAAATTGCATCATCAAAATCTTTTGCTGTCTCACCATCTATAGTAACAGTGAAACTGCCTCTGTAATCCTTTCTGTTCCTGAGCTCTGTTCTGTCAACTGCAGATTTCAGTTCTTCTATATCAAATTTTTCTGAATATTTTTCAGGCAGTGAATGTTTCAGGCAGATTCTTTCAAAGTCAAATTTTTCGTCATCAGAATCGTATTCACCGATTACCTGACAAAGGGGAGTCCCTGAAAGGGATTTGTTCGATGGTTTAAGAATGTAATATTTTCTTCCCGCGGTCTCTGTTGAATATTTTTCATCTTCATCTTTTGAGAGTTTGGATGCGAACTGTATATCTCCGGGAGAATCAATTATTTTGAAAAATACATGACCCCGGTTTTTTGAAGAAACATATCCAATCAGTGTTTCGTTTTTGCGGGAGTTCACAGCTGCTATTCTGGCCATGAACATGCCGCGTTTAAGATCGTATATCTCAGCTGTAACAGTGTCCCTGTTAAGGGCATTCTTCATGTCATCAGACAAGACTATTATGTCATCGTATTTATCATTACGTATTATTCCATTCCCACTGGAATTTAGAATCAGCTGTCCTTTTACTGAAAGGGAATCTGCTGCCAGTTTATAATTTTTTTTTGTTTTATATATCAGTTCCTCTGTGGTGAGAATATTGAGCAGATTGTCAATCTTGGAAATATCTTTTGCTGTCAGGTATTCTTTTTTATCTGATTTTTTCTTTTTCTTTGCCTTTTCTTTTCTGGACTTGCTTATTTTTTCTGCAAGGTCATTCCGGCTAAAGGGTCGATTAAAACTTTTAATATATTCGATTATCTTTTTGTTGGAAACAGGCATCTGATTATTCGGCCGGCTGTTTGTCTGACTCATCAGCAGCGGGTTCTTCGGGTTTGATTTCTTCTGTTTTTTGTTCTTCTTTAACTTTACTGTCATTTTCTTCTTCACGTTTTTTTATTGCTTCAATTTCATTTTGTTTTATTTCAATTTCTTTTGTAATGTCTGAGTATCTTGTCTGAAGTGATTTGATTTTTTCATCTTCACAAGAAATCCGGGTAGCTCCACTTGAGATGGATTCAATCACATACCGACCTGTTTCTTTTTCTATTTTGCCCTTTTCACTTTCAAGTTTCTTGATTTCAATAGTTATCTTTGCCACACGGCTGTATTCTTCAGTTTTGCTGATAAAAATATTGCTGTACTTAGCAATGGAATCTCCAGCATCTTTAAAAAATCCCATTTTACACCTCTCGTTTTTGAATAAGTATTGTTCCAACCATATGAAAACCCAAAACTTTATCCAATTCGGCTCAGGGTAGTGATTATTTGTTCTTTTCCCTGTTGCAGTCCGAATTTGCCGAAAACATATTTAAAACCCTCAGTGTTAATATGGTGAAACTGTTTTTGGATTTTACACAATTAAATTTTTTATTATTTGTTCTTATTATAATTAAGTATACGGTATGTCAATCAATAAAGATTTATTATGGAGTGAAGAATTACAGTGGATTATGAATGAGGATAACCCCGGAAAATATCCGGGGTTATATTTAAAAGAGCATCAACCCTGGGTAAACATGAAGATAGGAGCTTTTCCTTCTTTGACGTTTTCAGGCTTGTATGAGAGATATTCAGGGTCTTCATTTTCCATCTTATCTGTTATATGCTTGTATGTTCTTCTTTTGAATTCAGCAAGTGTGTTTCTTGATTTCTTGAAAGTCTTACCAAATGCGATTGCTTCCTTAAGAGTTTCTTCAGGATTTTCACATGCCTTGAGAATTACATTGTGCTCTTCGAGTTCTTTGGCGCCAATTTTTGCTCCGCTCCACTTCATTCTTACAAAAAGATGATATGGCATAATTCTCTTCATCCATTCGATCATAGACGGTGCAAACTGGATTCCAAGGTCTATCTCAGGAAAACAGAAATATCCCCTGTCTGCTCTCATGAACCTGAAGTCACATGCTCCCGCAAGCATTGCTCCGTTTCCAAAGGCATGACCGGTTATAGCTGCAATTGTTGGTACCGGTGACATCAGCATGGCCTTGAAAACTTCATTGTTGTCAAAAAGCCACTGGCTGATTGCAGGGAAGTCTTCCTTTTGCTGCATTCCCATCATCCACTGGAGGTCAACTCCAAGACAGAAGTTCTTTGGGTCGCTCGATGTCAGAACTATAGCTTTGATTTCTTCGTCTGCAAGAATTTCATTGTAGGTGGAAAGCATTGCCTTCACCCAGTCCGGATTGTGTCTGTTTTCACCATTATTCATGGTCATTATTGCAACAGTTTCGTCTTTTGTCCATTCTACAATAGCCATTTATATTCCTCCTGATTTTAATGAGATTATTCTCATTATAAAAAAATAAACACTGTTTTTATTTTTAGGACCGCCTGGCCCTGTTGTGCTATGATAATTTTACTGAAAGATTTTTTTGAGCCTTTTTCGCGTCTGCAACCATCTTTTTAATAATATCCTTTACAGGCAGTGTGTCATGCATAATACCTGCAACCTGACCGATCGGAAGAACTCCCTCTGTATTGTCTCCATCCATGGTTGCTGCCTTGAATGCATCGAATCCTATAGCCATTCTGGCCATTCTTATTGAGTTATTCACCCCGGAAAAAGTAATACCAACTGCCAGTTTCAGCCATGGAAACCCCAGCATTTCCGCAATTTTTCTTGATCTGATAAGAGCGCTGAGCGGATTCAGTTTTTTGTTCATGAGTTTTCTTGCGCCTTTTGTATCCATAAACCTTGCCGGTAGTCCATCAACCTTGTCACTGTAAAGAGTATCGTAAACCTGAATTTCATTGGCAGCTTTTTTCTGTGCATCATGAACAGGACTTTCAATTGAATTCATGAATCTTGTTCCCATTGATATTCCTTCTGCTCCAAGCATCAGAGCGCAGGCGAGGCCTCTGCCGTCAGCAAATCCGCCTGCTGCAATTACAGGTATATCAAGAGCATCAGCAATACTCGGAACCAGAACCAGGGAAGTAATTGCACCTCCGTGACCTGCCGCTTCATGTCCTGTTACAATAACGGCATCTGCTCCGTCTCTCTGCGCTGCAAGAGCATGTTTGAGAGTAGTTACAGTTGCAATAACCCTGCCTCCGTATTCATGAACTCTCCTGCATATCCAGTCACCCTTGCCAAGGGCATAGTTTACAACCGGTACTTTTTCTTCAATAATTATTTCGGCATTTCTTTCCGCGCCCGGGAAATACAGTGTAACATTTGCTGCAAAGGGTTTTTTTGTGAGAGATCTGGTTTCATGAATTGCTTGCCGTGTTTCATCGGCATTCATAACTCCACTCGCTATTATTCCAAGCCCTCCGGCATTTGAAACTGCAGCAACAAGTTCTGGTGTGCTGATCCAGCTCATCCCCGAGAGAAATATAGGATATTTTATTCCAAAGAGTTCTGTAATCTTTGTTTTCATGAAATCTTCCTCTTTAGTAGAATAGTGTATAGATTAAAACATTATAATCCAATCATTCGATTATTTATTGTCAAGAATAAAAATTAAACTATCCGGGGGCAGTATTTGAATTGAATTTTTAGTGATTTGCTGTCTGATGGTTTGCTAAGAATACGATAATATTGAAAAGGTAAATCATGCTGTCAATCAATTCAGTATATACAGAATTTAAAAAGAAATATAAAAAACAGGGGTGGTGGCCTCTCTACAACCACGACAGGGGCCTGTGTGAATATCACAGGGGCAGACCTGTGTGTGATGAAGAAATATTCGAGATAATTATTGGAGCCATCCTGACACAGAACGTTGCGTGGAAGAACGTTGAAAAATCAATTATTGCTCTTGGAACCAGGAATCTTCTTACAACACAGGCAATGAGAACGATCAACACTGAAGAACTTGCAGGTCTTATAAAATCATCCGGATATTACAACATGAAAGCTGTGAAAATAAAAAATTTCCTGAAGTGGTTTGATGACACCGGATCGGGATTCGATGGACTCATGAAAATACCGCTGATTGAATTAAGAACCGGGCTTCTATCTGTAAATGGAATCGGTCCTGAAACAGCAGACTCGATTCTGCTTTATGGATTTGGAAGAAAAATATTCGTAGTGGATGCATACACCAGAAGAATTTTCTCCAGGGCTGGTTTTTTCAATGAAAAAGATTCATATCAAAAAATTCAGGATTATTTCCATGGCAGTTTCAAAGGGACGGTGAAGGATTACAATGAATATCATGCACTTGTTGTCAGACACGCGAAGGAATCCTGTCAGAAAAAACCATTGTGTGATGAATGCTGTATCAGGGAAATCTGTCCTGGTAAAAGAGAACTCTGATCCTTAATATTTTCTTGACATTTAAGGATTTATGTGAAAAGAAGAAATATACCTGCCGGAATAATAATTACCCGGACAGACCGGGTTTCCTCATATAACCAAATTCACGAAAAGGCTTTTATACAGGAGAGATCATGCCCAAACTCAATTTGACTGAATCAAGTGAATGGAAGGATCTTCAGGAACACGCAGAAGGAGTAAAAAGGCTGCATTTAAGAAATCTCTTTGAGTCCGATCCACAAAGGGCAGCCAGGTTTACAATCGACAATGGTGATATATTTCTTGATTATTCTAAAAACATAATCACATCAAGAACTATGGAACTTCTGGCAGGATTGGCCGAGAAAGCCGGGCTGAAACATGAAATTGAGAGTATGTTTAATGGAGAAAAAATAAACAGAACTGAAGACAGAGCAGTGCTTCATACCGCGGTTAGAAACATGTCCGGCAAACCGGTTTTACTCGATGGAAAAGACGTAATGCCTGATGTCATTAAAGTCAGGGAAAAAATGAAAAATATCTCTGAAAAAATAAGATCAGAAAAATGGATGGGTTCATCAGGAAAACCAATAAAGAATATTGTAAACATTGGAATCGGAGGCTCTGACCTCGGGCCGCTAATGGCTTCAGAGGCACTCAGGTACTATTCCCAGAGAAGTATCACCCTGAGATTTGTTTCAAATGTGGATGAGACCCATCTCACAGAAGCACTATTGGGGCTTGATCCGCATGAAACTCTTTTTATTATTGCTTCGAAAACATTTACAACACAGGAAACCATGGCCAATGCTGAGACAGCAAAAGGATGGCTGATCGAAAAAACCGGTTCTGATGAAGCAGTGAAGAATCACTTTATTGCGGTTTCAACCAATGTCGAGGCTGCAATGGAGTTTGGAATTCAGGAGGAAAATATTCTGGAGATGTGGGACTGGGTTGGAGGAAGATATTCTCTGGCCTCTGCAATCGGTCTTCCGCTTGTAATATCAATTGGATATGAAAACTTTGAGTCCTTCCTGAACGGTTTTCACGACATGGACAATCATTTCAGGGAGACCCCGTTCTTTGATAATATACCGGTGGTATTAGCGCTTCTTGGAATATGGTACAATAATTTTATCGGATGTGAGACTCATGCAATCCTTCCTTATGAACAGTATCTTCATAGATTTCCGGCATATTTTCAACAGGGGGATATGGAGTCGAATGGAAAGTGTACAGACAGAAACGGGAAACCTGTAGACTATCAGACAGGCCCTGTAATATGGGGAGAACCGGGAACAAATGGCCAGCATGCGTTTTATCAGCTGATTCACCAGGGAACGAAAATAATTCCATGTGATTTCATCGGTTTTGCCAGATCGCTCAACGGCAGAGAAAATCATCACCACAAGCTAATGGCAAATTTTTTCGCTCAGACAGCTGCCCTTGCATTCGGTAAAACTGAAGAGGAAGTAAGGGATGAAGGCACCCCTGAAGAACTTGTTCCATACAGGACATTTCCCGGCAACAGACCGACCAATTCAATTATGGCAGAGGAGCTGACTCCGTATATACTTGGGAAACTCATATCCATGTACGAACACAAGATATTCGTGCAGGGAATAATCTGGAATATATATTCTTTTGATCAGTGGGGGGTTGAACTCGGTAAGGCTCTTGCTAAAAAAGTGCTCCCCTGTATTGAAGCGGATTCTGAAACGGAACCAATGCATGATGCTTCTACAAATCAGCTGGTGAGGAAGTATAAAAGCTGGCAATGAACATGCATATAGATGAACAAAAAAATATCTTCGGTGAAGAAGACACCCCTGAAAAACTCAAGCGACTTGACATGCTCATGGCCGAAGCGAATACGATAAGAAAAAACGACGGGGCAATCATTCGAAATCTCTTCAGTGATTTTTTTGGAACCCGGCCGACAATCGGAGTTGGTTTTCAAAGAGCATATGGAGCGATTCTTGCAGGGGATTATTTCGATATGATAAAACTTCCTGACGCTTCTTTCCTTTTCATCTTTGCCGATATAAGCGGCCACGGACTTCCGGCTTACACAACCCTTATCCGCCTGAGGTCAGCGCTGACTCTGTCGATCAACGATGCAAGAAGGGATTTTGAGCAGACCGGAGTAATAGATCAAAAGCTTATTGTCACTGATATAGCCACGAGATTTACCGACATTATGGAGGCTGCAAATTCGGATGATTTTGCCTGTGTAAATTTTACATTTATCAGGAATGAGGATCACAGGTACAGACTGAGTTTTTTTAATCACAGTATGCTCTTCCCGATTATTATAAGAAAATCAGCAAACAAGTTATTCGACATTTATAATCTCAACAGGGAAGAGAAGGGCTGGTCTCCTGAAAAAGGTAATCTGCTTGGCCGGGATCTTCGGATTTTGCTTGAAGATGATTACCTCGACGTTCCGCTTGTTGAATTCTATCTTCATGAAGGTGACTCTATCCTGTATTACAGTGACGGAATAATCGAGGCTTGTAACGGATCACCTGATATCCAGAAAGAGGATTTTGGGGATGCCAGAATGGAAGCAATACTCAGGGAAAACTACAATCTTCATCCTCAGGTAATTATTGATATTATTTTTGAGTCAGTGTACCGTTTTATCGGTAATCCTAAAAAACAGAAAGATGACATGACTGCTGTTATGATAGATTTTCCAAGCATTTGAAAATATCCTTGACATTAATTCAAAAAAAAATACCAAATAGAATATGATAAATTAGATATTCAGTCATTTTCAATTTAACCTCAATTTAACCTCA
>CAZEJW010000084.1:14892-19242 GCA_964512685.1 uncultured Leptospirales bacterium
TCAATTTAACCTCAATTTAACCTCAGCTTGATTCGGATTGTATTGAGAATGACTGAAGAGGTCAGGCATCAAGGCTAATTATTTTTCTGGCATGAAAAATTTTCTATTGACATAAATATTGCCATAAAATTGAATTGTATAATGTTCAATCTGGATTTATCTGATCCGGTTTTGTCCAAACACTGCATTGAGACGTTATTCTTAAACGGTTCAATTTAATGATAAGATCATTCCTGCAGCCGGGTTTATATTCCACAGTTCCTTTTATGCAAAAAGTGACTATGGTGTATAAACTTACAGCAGTTTTTACAAGTGGTTTTGTCACTTTCATTCTCACGTGAAGTTGATAACACATAAAAATCCTGTCATTTATTCTGAGTGGATAAATCTGAACTTATATGTCTGTTTATGAACATAATAGATATACAGGAATAGCTATATAAAATAAAACACTTTTAATTCAGGAAAAATTATGCAGGTCTGTCTCTTTGTTTGTGGCGGATTCTGTATTTCTATAATGTGGGTTTATTCAAATTCCCGGTACTGATGAAGTGGATTTAATCCATTAGACCGGGATATCTGCAGCAAGGAGGAAACGAATATGCAGGACGTACTTTTAAAAATCAAGGAACTTGCACTGGTACATGACAAGATTTCCCCTGAGCTTTTAAACAAAAAAGATGTTAAGCTTGGACTCAGGAATGCTGACGGAACCGGGGTAATCGTAGGGGTTACTACAAAGGGAAGGGTAGTCGGCTATGGTAAAGAGATCGATGAAAACGGAAAAATTAAAAAGATTCCTGACGAGGGAAAACTTTACTATTGTGGTTATGATGTAGAAAAGATAGTTGAAGGATTCAGGACAAAAGAAGGCTCAGGATTCGAAGAGGTTGTATACCTCCTGCTTACAGGTGAACTCCCTACAGAGGGCGATCTTAAATATTTTTCTGAGCAGCTTGCCAACAGAAGAGCACTGACCAAATCAGAGACAGCAGTTATAATGGATGAAGTACTGAATGATAACCAGATGTATGGCCTTCACAGTGTGATATCACACCTGGGAAGGTGTGATATGAATGCCGATTCACTTGACCTGGCTTATGTGAGCGAACAGTGCATTAACCTCATTGCAAAATTTCCAACAGTTGTTGCTTATAATTATCATGCAATGAAATTCAGAAATGGAGATGACCTCAAAGTCTACAGGCCAAAACCTGAACTCAGTATGGCTGAAAATTTTCTATATATGCTAAAGGGAGAAGTCCCGGACAGTTTTGAGGCCAAGCTTTTTGATATAATGATGGTCCTTCATGCTGAACATGGCGGAGGTAATAATTCCACTTTCACAGTACGCACTGTTTCATCGAGCGGCGCCAATACTTACATGGCGATTGCTGCCGGGATCGCTTCCCTGAGCGGACACCTTCATGGCGGAGCAAATGAATCCGTAATGAAAATGATGGCTGAACTTAAGACCAATATAAAAGACTGGGGCAATGACACTGAAATAAGGGAGTACCTTCTTAAAATCCTGGATAAAAAGGCAGGAGACCGTTCAGGTAAAATCTTCGGACTTGGCCATGCCGTCTATACCCAGTCGGACCCCAGGGCTGTAATCCTCAAGGATTATGCTGAAGAATTCTCTCAGATTAAAGGATACACTGAAGAGTATGAATTCTATAAAAGTATTGAAAGGGTTGCATCTGAACTTCTTTCTGAAATAAAGAATACACCTATAAGCGCGAATGTTGATTTTTATTCAGGCTTTATTTACAATATGATGGGTATTCCACAGGAACTCTATACTCCCATCTTTGCCATGTCAAGGGTCGTTGGATGGTCTGCTCACCGGATAGAACAGATTGTCCAGGGTAAAATAATGAGACCGGCATATATTTCTCCGAGTGCAGAAGAGGAATATCTCATGCTGGAAGACAGGTGAAGAGCAAAACAACGTGAATTAACAGGGATGTCAGTATGACATCCTTTTTTTATTTAAATGCCGGGTAAAATCGGCTGCCTGGCTTTTCTGTATTAAAATATTAATTTTGTTTATTTTTTTCTTGATTTCAATAACAAATTTCTTCTTTCTGGATGAAAAGGGAGCAATTGTCAGAATAATTCAGCCTGCATATCATGCTTCAGCTCTTGATTGGGCAGGATGGGTTCATAACATGCTTGTTTTTATTATATATATTGAGCCTGTTTGATCCACTCCATGACACGTTTTCTTCATACAAAGTCATTTTCGGCTTGGCATAACATCTTAATTCCGGAGTAAAGAATGAAATCAAAATTATGCTGTTTTATAATCAGTACTATGATTTTTTCGTGTATTGGATTTATCAATACTGATCTATCTGCAAGACCGGGGGGCGGGCATTCTTCTTCCGGTTCATCATCGTCATCATCCTCAAAAAATTCTTCTTCATACTCATCATCTTCTTCCCGCAGTTCATCATCATATTCCAGGCCTTCATCTTCACGTTCATCCGGTTCAGGTGTACACATTAACCTGGGTTCACGGTCAGGATCGAGCGGTTCCCCGGTTGTTCTGTTTGTTGTGATAGGTATATTTGTAATTGGTTTTGTAATAATAAAGATCACTGCCCTTAAAACAGCAAAAGAATACAGGGAAAATAACAGCAATGATTCCCCTGAAAATGAGCTTCTCCAGGAAGACAGGGAAGAAATAGAACAGAAGCTCAATGAATTCAAACAGGCAGATCCGGGTTTTTCCATTGTGCTGTTCCTGGATTTTGCATCATCTGTTTATACTAAATATTATGCACTGCAGGGAAAACCTGAGTTCAGTAATCTTCGTCCATTCCTTCTGAAACACTGTTTTGATAAAGGGCTGAAGGATGGAGACCAGAAGATTCATGATATTGTAATAGGAAGTATGCGGATAACGGATGTTCGGATCAAAGACGGTTACCATTTTCTTACTGTTAATTACAGTGCAAACTACACAAAGACAGAAGGTGATAATAATACTCGGTATATTGTTGAAGAAAATATGATATTCAAAAAGGATGCCGAATTACTGTCCCCTGAACCGGAAAAACTCAGGGAATTATCCTGCCCGAACTGCGGAGGACCTGCAAATTTCACAGATTCAGGCAAGTGTAATAACTGCGGTACTGAAATCAAAGAAGGGGCCATGCAATGGTGTGTTTGTCACAGCTGGATTCAAACTCAGGAGGAGTTTAAAGTGGAAGGCCTGACACATTATGCAAAAGAACGCGGAACTGAAAGGGAAACAATAATACATCCATTTCTCACTGAAAACACAGAGAAGTTTGCAGTGTCTCATGATCTGGCTTTTGATAAGTGGCTGGATAATTTCAAAGAAAATGTTGTGAATGAATTTTTCATGAAGATCTATTCTGCATGGTCAAATGGAAACCTGCTTGCTGTTAGAAATATAATTTCTGACAGGGTGTTTGAATCATGGAATTTCTGGATGAAGAACTATGCAGAAAAGGGATTAACAAACAAAATTGACAATATCAATATAAAAAGAACTCAGCTTGTAAAAATTGATCTTGATAAATATTACGAATCAGTAACAATTCGAATATTTGCCGGTTGTAATGATTACGTGGTCAATACCTCCGGAAAGGTTGTTGGAGGGTCGGATAAAAAGATAAGGGATTTTTCAGAATACTGGACTTTTATCCGCAGAACAGGGGTTGAAAGGGATGAATATGATTATGCAACATGCCCCAACTGCGGAGCCCCGTCTGACAACATGGGACAGACCGGTGTATGCAGGTACTGCGACACTAAGATCAGTAATGGTGATTTTTCCTGGGTACTTACACTTATAACCCAGGATGAATCCTATACAGGATAAACCTGGCTATCTCAGAAAATAAAGGATAATACCTGACATGAAAGAAGGATTGATCATTATCGCACATGGAAGCAGACTTGATGAAGCAAAACAGGATTTCACTTCTCTTGTGGAAATCCTTAAAAGTGCAGGTAAATATTCTGCTGTTCAGGAGGCGTTTCTTGAAAGAAATACTCCTGATCTTCCCGGGGCAATAGACATTCTTGTTTCAAAAGGAATTGAAAGAATCATAATAACCCCCTGTCTTCTTTTCAGGGGGATTCATACTGAAAAGGATATACCGCAGATTGTTGAACAGGCAGGGGCTAATTATCCTCAGATTGATTTAAGACTTGCTGCTCCAATTGGCCCTGATCCATTGCTTGCTGAAATTATTCTGAAAAGGGCAGAAGATGCCGGTTCGGCAGGCTCACCAGGCGTTGCCTGTCATTAAATAAAGATGCTGGTTCGGCAGGCTCACCAGGCGTTGCCTGTTATCGTATATTGGATTT
>CAZEJW010000085.1:0-18341 GCA_964512685.1 uncultured Leptospirales bacterium
TAAGTGCGAAGGGAGACGCCAACACTTGCCTACGGAATAATGAGGGCGAGTAAAAATGTTGACGAGATGTATGCAGGCATGAAACAGTGGGTTGGTGAAACAACCGTAGGAAAATTTGTTAATAATGGACTTGGGATTATTAAAAACACAATAAACCGGGCAACCAACTTTGTTGCTGGTAATGGATTTAATACAGATCAGGAAGTTAAGGTGAATGAAATAAAGAAACAGGTTGCTCTCACTGATTGATTAAAATATGAATAATTTATGTCAATCACATATCATGAGGATTTTATATTAAAATTTAAGGTTTTGTAAAGAGAGAAATAATTTTGTCGATTACTATATTCAATGTTTCTGCTTTTAGAGAACCTGCTTTATATAGTATAATGCTTGAATCAGCTGTGAATAACTTATTGGGTCTGATATTGCTTGTTTTTTGCAGTTTGCCCTGTGTGAAATCAGCATCAGTTATACTAATAGAAAAAAAATCACTTGTGTGCTGACTGGTAATTTGACAGAGAATCAAGTCGTTATAAGAAGACTCAGCCAGAACAAGTGCGGGCCTTCTTTTGGCGTTTGTTAAATCTGAGTAAGGAAATGGGATAACAACAATATCACCCTTTATAAATCTTTCCACGCTTCATCCTCTGTTTCGGAAAGCCAATCTTTTTTCAAAGATGATTCAGACTGAATATATGAATCAAGGCTGTTCTTTTTTTGATGTTCAAGAAAACGTACGAAATCAAGTACTTCTGCAGCTAAAGGTTCCGGCAGGTTTTCAATTTCTTTTATGAGAATTTTTCTTGTGTTCATATATTTTAACCATCATTTTTTATTATTTTCTGTTTCAAGGTTTCCTGCCGAATAAAGATAAAGTATAGAACTGCGGAGAAATTTCAAGCCTTTTTAAGTACAGTGATTAGTGATTTGTGATTTGTAATTAGAAAAAATATCATCGTAAAGAAACCCTTTCCTTTGGGAGAGGGTGGCCAGTAGGCCGGGAGAGGTCAGTAAGTTCCTTTTTCTGTTTTTCACAGGTTTCCCAGATGTTTTTACTAAATAGTATATTTAGCGAGATTCAGGGCAGTCACTGTATCCTGGAAGAAGCCTTCGACAAGCCCTTCGGTAAATTCAGGGCAGACTCAGGCGGCGTTGCTTTAAAAGAATCAGGTTGCTTACAGGCAACGCTGGCTGAGTTTACCGAAGCCATGTTTTTCTTACAGGCAATGCTGGCTGCCTGTGCTGAGTTGATCGAAGTAAGCCTGTCGAAGCCAGGAATTCCTTGGCAGCAAAGTAGTGAACGGTCGCGACCGTTCACTACTACGTATTCTGGAATATAAATATATTTGAAAAGAATATCCGTATATTCCCGGAGAATATAATTTTCGTCTCAGAGAATATCCGTATATTCGCGGAGAATATAATTTTGATCTCTGTGAATATTTGTTTATTCGCAGAGACGGTAAAAGGCTATATTGGCCGGGTAGATGTCGATCTTGGCGAGGTGTTACCCAATATTGGCAGGGGTGTAGGGGCATCTCCTGCGTGAGTGTCCCATAAATCTGATGATGTTTTCTAAGGCCTGTTTTTTGAACTGGTCTTTTCATTTAACGGCAAGTGCGAAGGGAGACGCCCTGAACTGCCTGCACCGGCGGCACAGGTATAATGTGAGAGCAGAATTCTTAATGAGAGAGCTTCTTCTTTTTCTTTTCGCTCTTATCGGGGATTTTATCATCAGCTGTATTATCTTTATTTTTTTTTCTGTGTTTGAAACTGCTTATGATGTATCCTGCTGCAAAACCGGGAACCAGTGTCAATAGAATCAGAAGAATCAGGGGAACCTGAAATTCCCAGAATAAAAGCTGAAGCTTTATTTCTGTAAGGTTCTGTGAAACTGTAATGGTTATAAGAACAGCAATAATAATAATGATAATAGATTTAATTTTGAATGTTGTGTTTTTCATTACTTCTACCTCTTTTATTCGCTCAGGATAAACCTTTTTGATTTTATTTCAATTGAATAATAGTTCTCCATAAAGAGAAGCATGGAAAAAAGCAATTTTTTTATATCATCATCTGAATATTTAAACTCTGAAAGTTCTCTGAATTTTTTCATACTGGCGTTTTTAAGAAATGAAATTGCTGAACTGCCAAGGATCGGGGCTGATCTTTTTTTGGTACAAGTACTGCAAACAGGTAAGAGATCGTTCAGATCGAGGATAAAGTCTGCAGAAAATTCATTTCTGCATTTTTTACATCTGAAATCTGCAGGAAATATACCTTGAAACTTCAGCAGATGCAGGCATAAAAAAGCAGAGAGGAGAATCGGATGATCTGTTGTTTCAAGCGTTGCAATTGCCGCATTTGTTGTATCATAGAGCTGAGTATTCTGTTCGTTGTATCCGGTTGTTTTCTCAATAATTTCCAGTAAAAAGAAAAGGTGATATATCCTGTGAAGGTCTTTTCTTATTGTATTCAGGTTTCGTTTTACAGTGAATTCATTGGCTATCTGATAATTCTTTCCAGGATGATAGTAATAGAGGATTTCAATAAATGTTCCTGGAGAATCTGCTGACAGAGGTCTTTTCTTTGATTTCTTCAGTCCTTTGAATATAAAATTTCTTTTTCCTGATTCCCTGGTCAGAATTGTGCAGATTGAATCTGATTCTCCTGCTCTGCCGGAGGTAAGCACAATCCCGGAATTTTTCTGGATTTCCATTTGTTTATTTGGGCTTGGATATTTTAACAATTATCCTGTTGATGATTGTTCCGTTGATGTCTTTTATCCTGAAAGTGATGTTTTTGTAGGATGCTGTTTCATCCTTTTCCGGGATTCTTCCAAAGAGGTCCAGGATAAATCCTCCTATTGTATCAAAATCATCTGTAGGAAGCTTCTGATTCAGTTCATTGTTGAAATCAGTTATTGTCATCCTTGAATCAACTTCATAATTGTTTGGGCCGGTTTTTTCGAGTTCTGGCAGGGTTGCAGAATCAAACTCATCCTCGATATCCCCGACAATCTCTTCAAGAATATCCTCAAGTGTAACAATACCGGCAACGCCCCCATATTCATCAACCACTATTGCCAGGTGAAGTTTTCTCTTTTGAAATTCAAATAAAAGCTCATCAAGTCTCATTGTTTCCGGCACAAAGTAGGGAGTGTTGAGATTTTTTTTCAGGTTGAATTTCTTGGATTTGTCAATCAGAAGATTCAGAAGGTCTTTTACATATAAAATACCAACAATATTATCTATGGTTTCCTCAAAAACCGGCAGTCTGGAATGTCCGGCTTCAACAACCAGTTTTGCAAGAGGTTTCAATTCTATGTCTGATTCAATTGCAATGATATCCACCCGGGGAATCATAATATCCCGCGCATTTAGATCAGAAAGCTGAAAAATGCCCTTTATCATATCCTGCCTGGGTGTGTCCAGGTCTTCATATGCACGGGCATCATAGATTTCGCTGTTTTTCTTGTTTTTTCGGTTGAAGATTTTTCGAAGGGAAATGCCTAAACCAGGCTTACTGTTTGACTCGGAACTATCAGATGTCATTCTGTTCAACTACACCTTCCTGTATTTTTTTAATGAGATGAAATGTAAATTTACAGTGATTTTTGTCAACCTGAAATCATCCATCCCATACAGTAAATTTCTTTATGGTTTCAAGAACCATTTTTGCAGCTTCCATTGCATCCTTTTTGTTGAGGTTGGAATCATTGTAGAGGCTGTCTGCAATAAATTTTCTCAGCGCAATATATACATCCTGCGTGGGGTGAAAAATGAACGCAAAATAGTCTTTATCCTGCTCAAGAACAGTGAACGAGGAATAGAGCATCATTGGTTCCTGCGGGATCATAATCTTTTCGCTTTTATTCCCTTTAATAATCTCCATCTCATTGAATCTGTAGGGAATTGACAGGCCTGTTTCCCTGTTTACCGGCTCAATATGCTTTTTGATAAAGGATGCAGGCTCAACCATCAAATGTGTCCTGTTCCCGTCGGTTTTAAAAGTAAGCCCTTCTGTTGTTCTGTAGATATCTTTTACATTCCGATAGGCTGTTATTTCGTATATCGAATATGAAGACCCAGGCTGAAAGAATGCTGATACAATGAATCCTCCGTTTGGAGGGATTGTTTCTGTCATGTAAGCCTTTAATAAGGAAGTAGCTTTTGCCATATTAATATCCTTGAATTTATTATCATATATTTAAAATATGTATATGTTAAGTCATAAGACAAGGAAAATCAATAAAATTTCAATAATAATTCGTGATTTATCGTAAAAATACTTTTTGGTATAATAGATTAAAATTCAATGGAGAAAATTATGAAACCATTTTTTAACAGTCCGCTGAAACTTATAGCTGAGCAGGGCGGATGTCCTGATCTGCCGGCTAACAGCTTTGATGCATTCAGGAGTTCAATTGAAAAAGGCGCTGATGCGCTTTCAGTCTTTGTCAGGCAAACCAGGGATGGTAAAATAATAATTTGTGAGGATGAAGAGCTCTCAAAATTTACTGATGGGCAGGGAAGAGTAAGAGATCATGAGTTTTCTGAACTTTCCACTCTTGATGCTGCATATCACTTCAGGGGGGGTGATAATGATGATGAATACTCTTACAGGGGGCAGGGCTGCAGGATAAATCTTCTCGAGGATGTACTTAATGAATTTCCTGATACAAGGTTTATAGTCAATCTTATGGATAATAGTCTTTCTTCAGTGAAATCCTTTACTGATCTGGTAATGAAAACAAAAGCGGAAGAAAGACTGCTTGTTTCATCTCCACATGGAAAGGTAATCAGGTTTCTGGCTAAACAGCTCCCTTCTGTTCCTGTGAATTTTTCACTGATGGGTATTGTATGGATTTATGCTCTTTTCAGGTCAGGAATTATCAATTTTTTTAATCATTTCAGTGCTGATGCTATAATTACTCCGGAAAACATGGGTACTTCATATATTGCAAACAGGGGACTTATAAAAGCGTTAAAAGAAAAGGGGTGTATGGTTTATGTCAGGGTTCTGGCTAAAGAAGAATCTGTAAAAAGGGTGCTTGCAACCAAAGCTGATGGTATTGTGACGGATGATATTGATTTTGTAAGAGAGCTTATGTCATTGTAATGACTGAAAGTCTTTTTCCAGGATTTCGGTTTCAAGGATTTCGATAATTTTTTCTGATGTTACTGGTTTTTCAAAATAGTATCCCTGAAACATGTCGCAGTTATTAGTGTAGAGAAAATTTAACTGTTCTTCTGTTTCAACCCCTTCTGCTACAACATGAAACCCTAGGTTATGTGCAAGATCAATTATTGTCTTTGCAAGAGTGACAGATCTTTCGTTGTGAGGAAGGTGGTCTACGAATGATTTGTCCATCTTGAGTGTGTCAATGGGATAATTCTGCAGCTTGCTCAGGGATGAATATCCTGTTCCAAAATCATCAATTGCGATTGATATCTCCATATCATGAAGCTCTTTCAGCTTTTCTATGGTTTCATATTCATTCATAATAATTCCGCTCTCTGTTATCTCGAGCTCCAGAAATTTTTTATCGAGGCCGCTTTCTTCTATTATATTATCAATTTCATTCACAAGGTCTCTGTGATTGAACTGATAAGGAGACAGATTAACAGCTACATTTATTTTTTTTAATCCACTGCTGTGCCAGCTCGTTGCTTGCCGGCAGGCTTTTGTTAGTATGATTTTTCCGATTTCAACAATGAGTCCGTTATCTTCGGCTATAGGGATAAAATCAAAAGGGGACACTAATCCGCGTGAAGGAGAATTCCACCGGATCAGTGCCTCAACTCCGGTTATATTCATTGACCTGTCATATTTGGGCTGGAAGAGAGGAAAAAATTCATCATTAAGGATGGCATGCTTTAATTCATAATCAATTGATATGCGATCAAGAAGTTTCTGATGAATTTTTTCATCAAAGAGCTGGTATGAGCTGTCTTTTTTCTTCCGGGCATTGTACATTGCCTCTTCGGAATGTTTGATTAGTGTTATTTCATCATTTCCGTCTTCCGGGTAAAGGGTTAATCCGATGCTTACTGTTATGTTAATGGATTTATTATCAAAAATAATCTGCTGATCAAACTCTGTGAAGATTTTATTCATCACAAGTGAAATATTATCATTTTTGCCTATGTCCAGAAGAAGAACATAGAATTTATTGCCATCAGATCTGGAGATGACATCATCTTTTCTGAAGATATTTCTCATCCTTTTCGCAGTTTCAACCAGTATATAATTTCCTGCCTTAAGGCCATGTATATCATTTATGTCCTTGAATTTGTCAATACTCAGGCAGAGAATCGAGAATGATCCGTTTTTATTTTTTCTTCTTGTTGATTTGAATATCTGAACCTGAATTCTGGCAAGAAATGTATCCTTATTAAGGAGGCCTGTGAGAGGATCATATACCGAACTGAATACTGCCATGTTTACAAGCTGATCCTGCTTTTTCTTTACCTCCAGCAGTTGTTCTTCTGTTTCTGTTATTTCATTTATTCTTACTGCAAGTCCTCTTGCTCCGGCTATGCGTTTGTTTCTGTATATCTGGTTAATGTATACGTGGAAGGGGGATGTTGTTCCGTCCTTTTTCTGGAATGTATATGGTACGCTCTGATATTTTTTCCCGATGAAAATATTTGACATTCCCTTGACCGCTCTCTCTCTGTCAGATGGAATAAGGAAGTCAAGAACAGTCATGTTTTTAAGTTCATAATCGCTGTATCCGAGTTCGATATTGGCCTGCCTGTTAGTATAGGTGAGATTTCCTGTAGAATCGAATTCGAACACAATTCCAGGGATGCTTTCCAGAATTTCGAGATAATCACTTCTGCTCACAGTTGCCACCATTTTCAAATAATTAAAATTTATACTGAGTCTGATGGGGTATTGTATCATTCATTACCCTGCTGAATAAATATTAGCCTGATCTTTAATCCTGCGGGTAATATTTATTATCTCACCCTCTGAAAAAAGGCCGACCGGGTACTTGTTGTTATCTGATATTTACCGACCTTTCATTTATTATATCAGCTTCGCTGTAACCGGGCAATGTGTAATTTTCCCTGAAACTGAATTCAGGATAACCCGGATTATGAATGTGGAGTTCCTTTGTGTTTAGAATTGAGGTAAAGATACTGCCCGAAAGAAAGATTGTATATAAAATGAATAAAAACATAAACATGGCTTTGTGAAGGTCCTGGAATTTGTTCATATTATTATTGTTTTTTAAATTTGATTTGGTAATATTTTCATCTTTAAAAATACTAAAACAATACATAAGAGAGAGGAGGATTCCTGCCGCAGACACCAGTATTATGGTCAGCTCCCGGATCTCCGGTTCCGGAAAAATGAACTGAAACATTATTATCAGTATAAAAACAAAATGTGATATATATACCCATTGCATGTTTATGACCTGTTTTTTAATTTGGATTTATTTTATTATATACCAAAATAAAATAATGTCAAGAGGCCTGAAGTTTAACCCGGGTTAAAAAAACAAATCTGAACGCGAAAAAAATTGACAGCTATTTTCGATAAATCGATTATGATTTTGTTACATACTGGTTATCAGATACAAGAATAATAAGGAAACAAAAAATGAGAGCAATAATTACAGTTTTAGGGAAAGACAGAATCGGAATAATTCATGGTGTAAGCTCTGTTCTTGCAGAAAACAGCGTGAATATACTTGATATATCCCAGACAATCATGCAGGAACTCTTTACAATGATCATGCTTGTTGATCTTTCCGCATGCACCCTGCAGTTTGCTGATCTTGCAAGTGAACTTGACTCAAAAGGAAAAGAACTTGGACTCGAGATAAGGATACAACACGAGAACATTTTCAATTCAATGCACAGAGTATGAACCAATCAATTAAAATATTCAATGGAGCAATAAAGTGATAATACAATCCGAGATCATTGAAACGATAGATATGATCAAAAAGGAAAATCTTGATATAAGAACAATCACAATGGGGATTTCTCTGCGTGATTGTTGTGACAGTGATCCTGATGTTTCCTGTGAAAAAATATACAACAAGATCGTGCGGCTTGGATCTGACCTGGTGAAGGTAGCGAATGATATAGAGCTTGAATACGGTATACCAATTATACATAAGCGAATCTCAGTAACTCCGATTTCCATGGTTGCAGAGTCCAGTGATACTGAATCATATGTTCAGTTTGCAAAGGCTCTGGACGAAGCAGCAGATAAAGTCGGGATAAATTTTATAGGTGGGTTTTCGGCTCTGGTTCATAAAGGCTACACGACCGGTGATATGAAGCTCATTGAATCAATTCCTGAAGCCCTTTCTGTAACTGATAAAGTCTGTTCTTCTGTGAATATTGGTACAACCAGGGCCGGGCTGAACATGGATGCAATAGCTCATATGGGAAGAATAATAAAATCCACTGCTGCGAAAACAGCTGATGCCGGCGGGATCGGATGTGCAAAACTCGTTGTGTTCTGCAATGTTCCTGAAGACAATCCTTTTATGGCAGGTGCATTTCATGGAGTTGGTGAACCTGAGTGTGTTATTAATGTGGGGATCAGCGGCCCGGGCGTGGTACAGAGTGCTCTTAAAAAAGTAAAGGGGCAGAATTTCGGGATTGTATCGGAAACGATTAAGAAAGCATCATTCAAAATTACAAGAATCGGCCAACTCGTTGCAGATGAAGCAGCAAAACGACTCGGTGTTTCATCCGGCATTGTGGATCTCTCTCTTGCTCCAACGCCTGTCCTGGGTGACAGTGTTGCATACATACTCGAAGAGATGGGACTTGAAATGTGCGGAACTCATGGAACAACAGCAGCCCTTGCTCTTCTCAATGATGCAGTCAAAAAGGGCGGGGCAATGGCATCTTCATATGTTGGTGGTCTTAGCGGAGCCTTTATCCCTGTGTCAGAGGATGCAGGGATGATAAATGCTGTAATAAACGGATCTCTATCTCTTGAAAAACTCGAGGCAATGACTGCTGTCTGTTCCGTTGGACTTGATATGATTGTTGTTCCGGGAGATACGAGAGCTGAGACCCTGTCTGCGATTATTGCTGATGAAGCTGCAATTGGTATGATTAATAATAAGACAACTGCAGTTCGGGTTATACCTGCACCCGGAATGAAAAAAGGAGATATAGTCGAGTTCGGGGGCTTGCTGGGGAGTGGTCCTGTTATGGATGTAAGTTCTTTCTCGAGTAATGATTTTATCGCTCGTGGAGGCAGAATCCCTGCTCCCCTTCAGGGACTTCGTAATTAAACAGTTTCAGGATTCCCGGCCAGATTTTTTACCATGTCAGAGTAGACTTTACCCACTGCTTTCATATGGCTTATTATTTCATTTTCTTTTCTGCCCGGGAATTTTCTGAATGTAACAATTATACCATTCAGTAGTGCGAACATGTTGTGTGAAAGCAGTCTTTTATTTCCTTCGTAGGCAATGTCCCTGAATATTATATTGTCAATCAGATCCAGGTGCATACTGATAAGGTTGTTGATTTTAACAGATGATTCTTCTCCGATATTGGGATTTGTCATTAGTATTGTCATCATCCTGTAGAATGATTCATGCTCAGCCATATAGTCGATGAATGAATTGATGAATTCTTCAATGGTGTCTTCTTTCCTCCTGGAAAAACTTTTATGCAGTGAGTCGAGTATGTTTTTAATATTTTTGGTAACTGATTCTATAAACAGACATTCCTGGTTAGGGAAATATGTGTAGATAGTTGATTTTGCAATACCGGCCTCATCTGCAATTTCCTTCATGCTTACTGCATTAAAAGGTTTCCTTTCAAATACTCTCTCTGCCGCATCAAGTATCAGGTCCATTCTCGATTGTCTTTCCTCGAGCTTTAGTTTCATGAGTGTGTCTTTCTTTTTATTCATCAGGCCTCTTTATTCGTGTTTTTATATTAAGTCAGGGCATGCAGTTGTTTCCGGGCAGTCCTTTATGTGAATGTTATGCATCAATAACTGAGAAGTTTTAAAAATCAAGCACTATTTAACATTGTATATTTTTTTACACATTGTGCAGTGGGGCGTTTAACAGCTCCTGTGTTAAACCATGTTTTTACCTCCGGTATATGTTCGTCAAACCGGACAGGTGGACTCTTGATGTCTTATTGAAAATAATAATTGTTTATAAGTGGGGATTAAATGAATGCTGAACACCAGCCCCCGAAGGGATGGTGTTCAGAATAAAGTTTACTGTGTTTCTTTTTTTTTATGTTTTTTTATGTAGTTTATGATATCGGCAACAACATAGCCGATTTCTTTCATATGTGTGAGAACCTCTTGTTCACTTCTTCCTGGAAGTTTTCTGTAACTGACAAGAAGTCCATTTAAAAATGAGAGCATCGCATGGGAGAGAAGGCGATGATCCCGGTTGTAGGATATGTCTCTGAAAAATGTTTCATCGAGAAAATCAATTACCATCCTCATGGTCTCATTGAGCTTATTAAGTGATTCCTCACTTATGTTCCCGCTTGCCATGAGCATGGTCATCATCCTGAAAAAGGCGTCATGCTCGGCAAAAAAGTCAATGAACGAATTGATTATATCTTCACCGCTGGGTTCTTCTGAGTTCTTAAGGTGAGTTTGTTTCATCTCAAGAACCAGGTCGTTAACATTTCTTATTACAGCTTCAACGAAGAGTGTTTCCTGATTTGTGAAATATGTGTAAATAGATGATTTTGCGATTCCTGCTTCATCAGCTATTTCCTGCATGCTTACCTTGTCAAACGGTTTGTTTTCAAACACCTTTTCGGCTGCATCGAGAATGAGACTTATTCTGATTTCTCTTTCCTGGGATTTGAGTTGGTTGAATGTATTTTTTTTCTTCATTAATCTTGATTTTTAAATTGTTTTTTTATGGAAATTTATCGCTTTTGATTTAAAAACAAATATCATCAGTACGTGTCTAAAAATCAAGAAATAAATTACTAAAGGCCATTTATCTGTCCTTTATGCAAATGGATGTCCATGTTTCGGGGTTGAAATTTTTAGTTGACATAGTGACCATTGGTCAAATAATTGCTGATAATGGAATTTGGAATATATCTTTTTAAGGTATGCTGATTAAAGTCATGGAAATAATAATTAAAAAAAATAAAGCTGACTTTAGTCAAAAATGGAAAATAAAACCTGTTAGGAGGATTGAGTAAATGCTATTGATTAATCCGCAGAAATATGAAGGAAAATTTGCTGACGAAAGATCACGTGAAATGATGGAAAAAACCATTGAATTCTTTGAAAAAAGAGGTTTGAAAAAACTTAAAGAAGATTTTCATGAGAGAGTATGGCCGGCAGATTTTGTTGAGTATCAGAAAAAAGAACAGCTCTTTGCTGATCTTATGACCCAGAAGGGGTATGGAAATGATACTGCAAGGTGGGACACCCACAGAATTTTTGATTTCGCAGAAATTATGGGATTCTATGGAATGGCTTACTGGTATGTATGGGATGTATCCGCACTTGGCCTTTGCCCGATATGGATGGGAAGCAATGAGGAAGTTAAGCAGAAGACAACAAAACTTCTCCAGGAAGGATCGGTGTTTGCATTCGGACTTTCTGAAAAAGAGCATGGTGCGGATATATATTCAAGTGAGATGAAACTCTATCCTCAAAAGGATGGCACTTATCTTGCAAACGGAAGCAAATATTACATTGGTAATGGTAACGAAGCAGACATGGTTTCTGTTTTTGCAAAGATTGCAGATACTGATGATTATGTATTCTTTGTTGCTGATTCAAAACACCCTAATTATGAATGTGTTCAGAATGTTGTAAATCACCAGAACTATGTTGCTGAATTTGCGCTTCATGACTATCCTGTTACAGAAGCTGATATCACAGAGAAGGGACCAAAAGCCTGGGATAATATGCTTAATACTGTAAATGTATGTAAGTTTAACCTCGGACCTGGTTCAATTGGTATCTGTACACATGCATTCTATGAATCCATAGATCATGCAGCAAACAGAGAACTCTATGGAATGAAGGTAACTGATTTTCCACACGTAAAAGGTCTCTTTACTGACGCGTATCTCAAGCTTGTTGCAATGAAGCTCTATGGTCTCAGAGCAACTGACTATATGAGATCAGCAACAGCAGAAGACAGAAGATACCTTCTTTATGATCCAATCGTAAAAATGAAGGTCACAAGAGAAGGTGAAGAAGTTATTAATCTTCTCCATGATGTAATTGCAGCTAAAGGATATGAAAAAGATCCATACTTCGAGATGGCTACACAGGAAATCAGAATGTATCCGAAACTCGAGGGAACAGTTCATGTTAACATGGCACTGGTTGTCAAATTTATGACAAACTATTTCTTCAATCCTGGTGAATTCCCTGAGATTCCAAATATGAGAAATACTCAGAACGATGATTTTCTCTTTGATCAGGGCCCAACAAAGGGACTCGGAAAGGTTCAGTTCCATGATTACAACATTGCTTATAACAGTGTTGACCTGCCAAATATCAATATAATGAAAGAGCAGATTGCTGTATTCAAGGAATATCTTGCAAAAGCAACGCTCACTAAAGAACAGAGTAAAGATATTGATTATCTTCTCGCTGTTGGTGAACTCATGACTCTGGTTGCTTACGGGCAGCTGATTATTGAGAATGCAAAGATTATGGATGTTGAGGATGATCTCCTTGATATGATCTTTGACTTTATTGTAAGGGATTTTTCAAAGTATGCTCTTCAGCTTTATTCCAAGAAGAGTAATTCTGACCTTCAGAGAGAATACTGTCTTAAGATGATAAAGGCTCCGGTACCGGATGAAGCCAAGTATCTTAAGGTCTGGGAAAAATATGTATTCCCTAATGCCGGTCTGTATAAAATGAAAGATTAAAATATGTATTATTTACCAGAATCTAAAAAGCAAACTAAAAAGCCGGTCCAATATGGACCGGCTTTTTAGTTTGAATAAATAAATTTTATTTACTTTTTACCTGCACTAATTAAATCGTTTGGAGGATTTGCATGGAAATAAGGGAAAACTGGAAATGGATGGAGCTGGAATTGAACACTGTAACAAGGTCATTTAATTCCACATGTGATAAATTTCCTGAAAGAACAGCACAGTTATTCAACCCCGGGCTGGATTTATACAGAGGCGACAATAACGGACATTTTACATGGGCAGAGATGCGCGAAAGGGTTGATAACATCGCATGCGGGCTTATGAGTCTTGGGATAAAGGAATTCGAAAAGGCAGCTATAATGGCTCCAACCAGCGCTTACTGGACACACGTTGACATGGCAATATCCAATCTCAGGGCTGTCAGTGTGACTGTCTATCCTACACTGTCTTTAAACGAGGTCATGTATATTGTTAATGATTCGGAAACCAGATATCTGTTTGTGGGCAATGAAGAAATCCTTGAAAGACTGACCCCCGGATTCGACAAGATGCCGTCTGTTGAAAAAGTCATTGTAATGGATCCGGCTTTCAGCGGTGATGATAAAGTTATTGGTATGAGCCAGCTTGCCGGGATCGGGAAAAAATGGAAGGTCTCCGGTTATGAGGTGTATAAAAAAAGAATAGATTCAGTAACACTTGATGATGTTTATACTGTGCTTTATACATCAGGAACCAGTGGGCAGGGCAAGGGGGTTCTGCTGACACACTGGGCTGCAAACAGCAGAATGGAAGGAGTCATGGAGTATTTCGAGAGATACGGTATGACCCTTACAGAGGAAGACCGAACTCTTTGTTTTTTACCTCTTTCTCATGTATTTGACCGTGGTTCATGTGTTCTTCTTGCAATACGAAATGGAGCATCTATTGCCTATGCTGACAAGCCCGGGACTCTGCTCGATGATATGCAGAAATATAATCCAACCTGGATAAACTGTGTTCCAAGACTTTATGAGAAAATATACATTACATTTCAGCAGCAGATGGCTGAAAGCGGTTTGAAGAAAAAACTTTTTGACTGGGCCTACAAGGTTGGCGAAAAGGCTGTTGAGTACAGACGTGATGAAAACGGATGCTATGATATGACAGCTGAACTTGATCTTGCTGCACGTCTGCCCTTTGTTCTGAAGATGAAGTATAAACTTGCAGATAAGCTCTTTGCAAAGGTGAGGGGATTGTTCGGCAGCAGATTCAGATATTCCTTTTCTGCAAGTGCCCAGATTGCGCCTGACCTTTTAAGATTCTTCTATGTTCTGGGGTTCGCGGTAATAGAGGGATATGGTTCTACAGAGAGTTTTAATGCCTGTATTCTGAATCCGATAACTGCGTGTAAACCCGGTTTTATGGGGAAAAACGCCAATGGAAGTTTTACCAGGGTTGCAGAAGACGGTGAGCTGGAGATTTCAGGTGCAGGTATTTTCAAAGGTTATCTCAATAAGCCTGATGAAGACAAGGCTTCATTTACAAAAGACGGTTGGTTTAAAACCGGGGATCTGGTAGAATACAGTGCAGACGGTTATTACAGAATAGTAGACAGGAAGAAAGCTATTATTTGCACTGCAGTTGGCAAGAATATCGCTCCTGCAAAACTCGAAAATCTTTTTTCTGTAAGCAGCGTTATTGAACAGACCTTTTTTGTCGGAGATGAAAGGAACTTTATCTCTGCCTTGTTCGTTCCTAATTTCAATTACTTTGTCGATCTTTTTGATAAAGAGGGTATTGACTATGACAGGGATAAACTCGAATGGTCAGATTCGACTGGAGCAAAGTTATGCATGAAGGTTGGTGATGACTTTCTGGAAATACCCAGGCTTAAAGAACTGATCGATACAGATGTTAAAGCCGCAAATGAAAGGCTTGAGGGCTTTGAAAGAATCAAGAAGTATACAATCCTTAATGAGCGTTTTTCTGAGGAGAACGGCTATATTACACCAACTCAAAAAACAAAGAAAAGAGTGATTCTCAAGGATTTCGCAGATACGATAGAAAAAATGTACAGCTGATAATATAAAAAATCAAAAGCAATAAAAACCTCCCTTATGGGAGGTTTTTATTGCTTTGAGTCAAGAGACTTTTAAGTAATGAAGATGGGAATGCATTATAGGGGCGGGTAAAGAATGGACTATTATATTGCTTGACAACTTCTACGGTGAGAATTCTGTTTTGTAAAGTTATGATTACAAAACAGGTTGTTGATAAAAAATGCGGTCAAAATTGATTCAGTCGAATTTTCTTCTTCTGCTAACTGCAGCTATCTGGGGATTAGGGTTTGTAGCCCAGAGAGCCGGAATGGATTATGTGGGCCCATATACCTACAATGGAATCAGGTTTTTACTCGGTGGTATCTCTTTGATGCCCCTTATATTGCTGCAGAAAAATGGCAAAAAGCCTTCAGAAGAAAAACAGTTTTCTTTTATTCAAAAATACAGGCTTCCGTTGGGCGGATTTGTTGCAGGCCTTGCACTGTTTGCTGGTGCAACTTTTCAGCAGGTTGGTATTCAGTACACAACAGCTGGTAAAGCCGGATTTATCACAGGCCTCTATGTGGTAATAGTTCCTTTCCTGGGATTGTTTTTCAACCAACGCGCAGGCGCTGCTACTTTTGCAGGGGCAATACTCGCTGCTGCAGGATTATATCTGCTTTGTATTACAGGATCTTTCACTATGGCAATGGGAGACCTGTTGGTATTTATCTGTGCGTTTGGTTTTGCTATACATGTGATTGTAATTGGTTATTTCTCTCCCCGTGTTGATCCGCTGAAGCTGTCATGCCTGCAGTTTCTTTTTTGCGGGGCTATAAGTATGCTTATTGCAATCTTAATTGAAAACATGTCTTTAACAGCTGTACTGAATGCTGCTTTCCCTATTATTTTTGGAGGGCTTTTCTCAGTAGGTGTGGCATATACCCTGCAGGTAATTGCTCAACAGTATGCTAATCCTTCTCATTCTGCCGTTATTCTCAGTCTCGAATCTGCATTCGCTGCACTTGGTGGCTGGCTTGTTTTAGGTGAAACCCTTAACGACAGGGCCATGATCGGATGTTTTCTTATGCTTATTGGGATGATTGTGTCTCAGCTTTCAGGCAAAAGTTTGCTGGCTGATGAAACAGTGGAAAAACCGTTAGCTGCTGTTCCCGAGTCTGTTCAGGATACCCGGCTTTAGTCAGCATTCATTGTGGTGTGCTTGCTGCATATCTGATTTCAGTTTACTGTTTATAAAAATGGAACTGAAGCAGAACCTCATATATTTGAATTCAGGAAATAAAATGGATATAGTAAAATTCAAGGCAACTGGTGCTCTTCTGGGAGCAATGATTCTATGGTCTACCTCTTTCGTGGCTCTTAAGTCGACTTTTGAAGTTTATCCACCGGCTTTCGTGATATTCGGCCGTCTTTTTATCGCTGCATTTATTTTTCTCTTCCTGTTAAAAAGGCTAAGCGCCGGTAATATTTACCGTAAGGGGGATCTGAAATATCTCATCCTTATGGCTCTGTTCGAACCCTGCTTTTATTTTGTTTTTGAATCAATGGCACTTACCTGTACTACTTCATCCCAGGCTGGTATGATTACATCCATGCTTCCTCTGCTTGTTGGCCTTGGCGCATTTTTTGTTCTTAAAGAAAAAATATCATATAAAACCGTTGCCGGATTTATTATTGCTGCAGCAGGAGCTTCCGCACTGAGCCTTTACAGTGATGTGTCTGACTCTGCTCCAAACCCGATCCTTGGTAATTTTCTTGAATTCATTGCAATGATTTTTGCAACAGCCTATACCATAACTCTGAAAAAGCTCAGCGTAAGGTATAATCCTTTTTTTCTTACTGCTGTTCAGACATTTACAGGTACGGCTTTTTTTCTGCCGGGCCTTTTTCTGGATCTTCCGGGATGCGGTGTTCCTCAAAGCTTTGAGCTTTCACCTGTTCTCCTGATTATATATATGGGTGTGTTTATATCCCTTGGTGCATACGGGCTTTTCAATTACGGGATCAGCAAGGTGAAAGCAAGCAGAGGAGCAGCTTTTACAAATCTGCTGCCTGTTTTCTCGGTGTTCTGGGGATGGCTTATTCTTGGTGAAGGAATGAATTCAACGCAATACATTGCATCAGCCTTTGTAATATTCGGTGTTTATCTAAGCCAGATTAATTCTGATGAGGAAGAAGCGGCAGCTATTGATGAAATTATTTCAGAGCATCAGTTTTAGGGTTACGTGTTATACCGGCTGAAATGGAATACCAGAATCTCATGCAGGGTATTTATGAACTTGGTTCCATGAGATTCCTGCCTTTGCAGGAATGACAAAGACAATTCAACCGGAATTCATCTGACCTGAGTAAAATATATTTTCCGGAAGGCTTCAGGGAGAAGCCTTCCGGATTAATGATTTTATTAAACTTCTTCGTATTCACAGTCCTGAGGTTTTTTACCGAAGAACCATATGATAAGTCCTGTTATAACTATAGCTACAGGCAGAACAATCCATACCGGCACTCCAAGTCCGATAGGCAGATAGCCAAGAAATATTGTGACAATGGCTGTAGTTATAGCATATGGAAGCTGGGTCTGTGTATGATGCAGGTGATCACATGCAGAACCGGTTGATGACAGAATTGTCGTATCAGAGATTGGTGAACAGTGATCTCCGAAAATCGCACCTGTGAGAACCGCACCGGCACTTACAATAACCTGGGACATGTCTGCACCTGTAAGGTTGTATGAAAGAGGTATTGCAAGCGGCATCAGAATTCCCATGGTTCCATAGGATGTTCCGGTGGCAAAGGATATAAAGGCTCCCATAATGAATATTATAGCCGGTAGAAGAGCCGCAGGAAGATTCCCCTGGAATACCTTTACCAGGTATGTGGCTGTTCCCAGTTCCTTGATTACACCGGAAAGAGACCATGCCAAAAGCAGAATTACCGCTGTTATAATAAGAGACTTTACTCCCTGAAGCCAGACACTGAGGGTTTCCTCAATACTCATTATCCTCTTGCCAACTGCCATTGCCATCGCAACAATACATGCAAGCAATGCCGCCTGGAAAATAACGACCGAGGCATCAGACGCGCCAAAGGCTTCCCTGATCGCAGTGAATGAAGCAGGGGATGTAGTGAAAATTGCCTTTAATGCCTCATCTTTTCCTGCCATTATACCTGTGTATCCATTATAGTAAAATCCTGCGAATGCCCCGATAATGAGTACAGCAATAGGAATAATTGCATTCCATATATTTAAGACAGTTCCATCTGCAGGATCAAGACCGGTTGCCTCAGCAGAAATCATTGGCTTTGCATCATCCCTTATGACTTTCCCTGTCTTTACTGCTCTTACCTGAGCTTTTAACATCGATCCGAAATCCTTCATCATAAGTGCAGAGAAAACAATGAA
>CAZEJW010000085.1:18351-19015 GCA_964512685.1 uncultured Leptospirales bacterium
GAGTTTTCCAACAAAATCGGCAAGTTGTGGTCGAACTTGTTTCCAACCCTCCTCATCAACCGTGACATTATACTTCATATGCAACCCATGTAGAGACAAGAGCAATACCCGCAATAGGCGCTGCTGTTGCATCTATTATAAATGCAAGTTTCTCTCTTGAGATTTTTAGTCTGTCAGTAACCGGTCTCATTATTGGGCCAACAATCAGGGAGTTTGCATAATCATCGAAAAAGATAATAAGTCCAAGCAGCCATGTAACAATTTGTGCGCTGACTGGAGTTTTGGCTTTTTTTGCAAGGGCTTCGGCTATGGCTCTTGCTCCACCCATCTTGGAAATGAGAGCGACAAGGCCGCCAATGGTAAGACACTGGAGAATAATTCCTGCATTCCATGGGTCTGCCAGGGAGCCCAGAATTTTGCTGATTATGTTGAGGAATCCATAGAAAAAGGAAGCAAAAATCCCTGCACCTTTCAGCTCAAGTAGGAATGTTCCTGAAAAAACACCAATGAATAATGACAATATAACGTTCTTGGTAATAAAGGCAAGTGCTATGGCGAGAACCGGCGGAATAAGAGTCCAGATTCCATAGAACTCGGCAAATTCTTCAACGTGTGCTTTGTCAAACGCTAAAAGTGGTGAAGTACAGAAGAGAAGACGGATCGC
>CAZEJW010000086.1:0-2795 GCA_964512685.1 uncultured Leptospirales bacterium
AAAACCATGGGATTATCACTTGATTATTCGAAAGAACGCTTTACCTTAGACGAAGAGAAAAAGGAAGAGGCTCCGGTTGCTGCAGAAGTTGAAGATGCCAAGAAGAGAAAGAAGGATAAGGGAAAAGACCGCGATAAGGATGAAAGAAAGAAATATAAAAAGACAGAAGCTGAAGAAAAGTCATTATCATTCAGAAAAAAATCCGGTCAGCAGCCTTATAAAAAGGAGTCAACAACTCCTGAGCTGATTACCATTACAGAGGGAGTTTCTGTTGGTGAGGTCGCAAAGAAGCTCAATATAAAGGCAAATGTAGTTATTGCCAAACTCATGAGGCTTGGAGTAATGGCAACAATCAATCAGGTGATCGATGCTGAAACGGTTGAGATTCTTGCGTCTGAATACGGAACAGAAGTAAAGGTCGTTTCACTCTTTGACGAGACCGTTATTCAGCAGGAAGAAGACGATAAGGCAGAGGATCACATGATGCGTCCTCCGGTTGTTACTGTAATGGGACATGTCGACCATGGTAAAACAAGGTTGCTTGATGCAATAAGAAAGACTGATGTAATGGATCATGAAACAGGTGGAATAACCCAGCACATAGGTGCCTACATGGTAAGGGTTGGAGACAGAAAGGTAACCTTTCTTGATACTCCGGGCCATGAGGCATTTACTACTATGAGGGCCAGGGGAGCCGGCGTAACAGATATTGTAATTCTGATCGTTGCAGCAAACGACGGCGTAATGCCTCAGACCATTGAAGCAATAAATCACGCAAAAGATGCAGGTGTGCCAATAATTGTTGCAATCAACAAGATAGATCTTCCAGAAGCTAATACCGCTAAAGTGAGACAGGAGCTTGCAAATTATGAGCTCATTCCGGAAGAGTGGGGTGGCACCACACTCTTTTGTGAAATCAGTGCAAAACAGGGAACCAACATTGATGAACTTCTTGAATTGGTCCTTATTCAGACTGAAATGCTCGAACTCAATGCCAATCCAAAGCTTCATGCCCGTGGAACCGTAATTGAATCCAAGCTCGATACAGGGCGTGGTCCTGTGTCAACTATACTTGTTCAGCAGGGAACCCTGAGGGTGGGAGATCCATTTGTTGTTGGTATCTTCTCTGGTAAGGTAAGGGCAATGTTCAATGATCAGGGAGAACCTATCGATGAAGCTCTCCCGTCAACTCCGGTTGAAGTTCTTGGAATCTCAGGAGTTCCGGGAGCAGGTGATCCTTTCGAGTGTGTTGCTTCGGATAAATTTGCTAAACAGATTTCACAGAAAAGACTTGAATATAAACGTATTGAATCAGCCAAAAAGGTCAGAAAGGTCACTCTTGAATCTCTGAACGATATGATCAAAGATGGAGAGGTTCAGGAGGTTCGAATAATTGTTAAGGCTGATGTTGACGGCTCGGCTCAGGCATTAACAGAATCCTTTGAGAAACTTTCCACTTCCGAGGTCAGGGTTAAGGTCATCCATGCAGGAACAGGCGGTATAAATGAATCAGATGTAATGCTCGCTTCTGCTTCCAATGCAATTATTATCGGATACCATGTGCGGCCAACCGGAAAGGTTTCGGAGATTGCCGAGAAAGAACATGTATCCATTAAATTCTATAACATTATTTTTGAGGCAACTGATGCGGTTAAGGCGGCAATGGAAGGAATGCTCTCCCCTGAGATCAGAGAAGAAACAACCGGTACAGGTGAGGTAAGGCAGCTTTTCAAAATTTCCAAGCTCGGAACAATTGCAGGTTCTCTCTGCCTGAGCGGAAAAATTGACAAAAAGGCAAGGATGAGGCTGATAAGAGATGGAATCGTAATTTTTGACGGTGGACTCAAATCTCTGAAAAGGTTCAAAGATGATGTTAATGAAGTATCTGCCGGACAGGAATTTGGTTTTGCCCTTGAGGGATACAACGACATCAAGGAAGGCGATACCTTTGAGGCATATAAATTGATTGAAATAGCGAAAACACTGTAAATGGCATATAGAAAAGAAAAAATTGAAGAACTGATAAAACGGATAGTTTCAGAGGTTCTTTTAACAGAACTGAAGGACCCAAGAATTGGTTTTACAACCGTAACGGGTGTAACAATAAGCAAGGATTATTCAACTGCAAAGGTCGGGATTTCTATCCTGGGAAGTGCCAGAGAAATGAGAAAATCCCTTGAAGGGCTTGATTCTTCTGTTGGATATGTACAGCACAGGGTAAGTAAGGAACTGAAGATCAGGCAGACTCCAAAAATTCAGTTTGTACTTGACCCGTCTGTGGCAGAGGGAACCCGTATGGTTGATTTGCTGGAGAAACTTTCTGCAGAATCTTCTGATGATGATTCTGATGCAGATGGCGAATAGAATCTTCAGCTATGATCATGGACTTGAAACAGGATTCTGTTGTCCTGATAGATAAACCGGCAGGCAGAACCTCTTTCAATATCATCTCGGAAGTAAGAAAAATCCTGAAAATAAAAAAAATTGGCCATTCCGGAACTCTTGATCTTGCAGCTTCCGGACTTCTTGTCGCATGTACAGGAAGCGCAACAAGACTCACGAGATTTTTTCTGGAGAGTGACAAAAGATATACTGCTACTTTGAAACTTGGAATTGTCACAGATTCCTGTGATACTGAGGGAGAGGTCCTGGAAACCAGACCTGTTGAGGGTGTTACAAAACAGACTGTTGAAGATGTTCTTTCTGAATTTAAAGGAGATATTATCCAGATCCCTCCGGTTTATTCTGCTCTCAAGATAAACGGCAGAAGAGCATCTGATCTTGCCCGGGCAACA
>CAZEJW010000086.1:2805-18995 GCA_964512685.1 uncultured Leptospirales bacterium
TCGCGGTAGGTCTCCGTCTGGATGGGGGTGCCTTCAAAGGTCTCCAGCAGCCGGTGGATGCTGATGCGTTCGTAGTCGGCCTGCGAAGGAACCTATATCCGTTCCCTTGCTTTTGACATAGGGCAGAGGCTTGGTACCGGTGCACATCTTTCTGATCTACGAAGAACTGAGTCAGGAATTTTCAATGTAGAGAATGCAGCGACAATTGAAGAGATTCGGGAGTTTTCTTCCGGAGCCGATATTGAAAAAAAATTCGTTCTTGATCCTGTTGATGCTCTGAAGGGATTCAGCAGGATGATTGTTGATTGTGATGCAGAGAGCAGGATAATGAACGGAGCACCTTTTAACAGGAATAATGTGCTTTTAACAGAAGAAAAAGATAAAAATTTATTCATTATTCTTAATAAGCAGGAAAATCTTATTGCAATTGCAGATATAGCCATTGATAAATGGCAAATAAAATACTATAATGTATTCAATAATAGAGCCTAACGCCACGAATATATATATGAAATTTCAGTTATTCTTAACAGGAGGATATAGTAGAAGATATGATTTCTAAAGCTGAAACAATTGAGAAGTATAAAAGAGGTGAAAACGATACAGGTTCACCTGAAGTACAGGTTGCTCTCCTTACAGAGAGAATCAATCACCTGACAGAGCATTTCAAGATTCACAAAAAAGACCATCACTCAAGAAGAGGACTTCTTAAAATGGTAGGGCAGAGAAGGAGACTTCTTGATTATCTGAAGAAAAAAGATATCAATCGATACAGAGAACTCATTAAATCTCTCGGCCTGAGAAGATAGAATGAAAAAAAACCAGAATCTTAATGATAGGGTTCTGGTTTTTTATTCCTTTTTTGTTATTCTTTTGGATAACAATTCCTGAGAAAAGAGGAGTGGAGTATGGAATAAATTTTTCAGAAGTCGGAGTACGGGGGTTAGATGCAAGTATGATATGTATTATACTTACATGTGACTCCTGACTGGCTTCAATTTATTCCACTCATACCCCTGTCTCTCAAAAAAAAATTAAAAAACAGGAGCATTGTATGAGCAGTGATTTCGGTGTTCAAATAGGAAAAGAAGAATTAAAATTCAATACCGGTTATTTTGCCAAACAGGCGCATGGCTCCGTACTCGTATCGTATGGAGAAACCATTGTTTTCGCGTCAGCTGTTATGTCAGACGACGTAAGAGAAGGGCAGGATTTTTTCCCTTTAACCGTTGATTACAGGGAAAAAGCATATGCAGCAGGAAAAATACCGGGTGGATTTATCAAAAGAGAATCCCGCCCCGCAGACAGGGAAATCCTGGTCGCAAGACTTACAGACAGACCACTTCGACCTCTTTTCCCGGATGATTTCGTAAATGAAGTACAGATAATTATATATGTACTCTCATCAGACAAAAAGAATCAGCAGGATGTTCTGGCTATAAATGCAGCATCTGCTGCACTTTCAATTTCCGGTATGCCTTTCAGGGGACCTGTTGGTTCAGTAAGGGTTGGACGAATAAACGGTGAGTTTATTGTGAATCCGACCTTTGATATAATGAAAGAAAGTGATATTGACCTGGTTGTTGCAGGAACAAAGAATGCAGTTACCATGATAGAGGGACAGTCAAAGATTGTTTCAGAAGAAGATATGGTTTTGGCAGTAGAGTTCGCGCATCAGAATATAATCAAGATCTGTGAACTTCAGGAGCAGATGAAGCAGGCTGCAGGTAAACCTGAAAGAACGTATACTCCTAAATCATCTGATGAAGAACTCAAAAAAGCCCTGAAAGAAAAATACTATGACGATATAAAACGTCTGAATGAAGGATATATAAAGAAAGAAAGAGAAAAGGATTTCAGCGCAATAGTTCAAAAGGCTGTTGAAGAGCTCGCTGAGCAGTTCCCTGACACAATCGGCCAGGCTGCCGGTATGCTCGATCACCTCGATGGCGAGGTTATCAGAGGAAGAATCCTTGATGAAGGAAAAAGAGCAGATGACAGAGGTCTGGGTGATATTAGAAATATTGATATCATGGTTGGAATTCTCCCAAGACCTCATGGATCTGCTGTTTTTACAAGAGGAGAAACTCAGAGTGTTGGTATAACCACTCTTGGAACGACTTCGGACATCCAGAAGCTCGATAATATTGAAGGCGAAGCATCAAAACGTTTTATGCTTCACTATCATTTCCCTCCATTCTCTGTAGGGGAGACCGGAAGAACAGGCGGTGCAGGAAGAAGAGAGATCGGTCATGGAATGCTTGCAGAAAGAGCACTTGAGGCTGTAATTCCTGACGAAAAGGAATTTCCTTATACAATCAGACAGGTTTCAGAGATATTTGAATCAAATGGTTCATCATCAATGGCATCTGTTTGCTCAGGATCTCTTTCAATGTTCAATGCCGGTGTACCGCTGAAGGCTCCGGTTGCAGGTATTGCAATGGGTCTTGTTATGGAAGGTGACCGTTATGCAGTACTTTCTGACATCCTCGGACTCGAAGATCACCTTGGAGATATGGACTTCAAGGTAACAGGAACAACCGAAGGTATAACTGCATTTCAGCTGGATATCAAGATCGAAGGAATCACCCCTGAGATTATGAGAACCGCACTTAATCAGGCGCGTGAGGGAAGACTTTACATCCTTGATAAAATGAACGCGGTTATTTCACAGCCTGAAAAAGAACTCTCTCCATACTCACCAAAGATAATGGGAATGAAAGTTAATCCTGATAAAATTGGCGAAATAATCGGGCCTGGCGGAAAGAATATCAAGAGGATAATCGAACTCTCGGGCGCTAATATCAATATAGAGGATGACGGATCTGTGACGATTTCAGCTGTTGAACAGGCATCTATCGAAAAGGCCGAAAACTTTATCAAGAGTATTGTTGAAGAGGTTGAGGTTGGCAGGATATATGACGGAACAGTCAGAAAAATTACTGACTTCGGTGCATTCGTTGAGATTCTTCCCGGTAAGGACGGACTCATTCACATATCTAATCTTTCGAATGAAAGAGTAAGAAAAGTTACAGATGTGCTTCAGGTGGGCGATTCAGTTAAGGCAAAGGTCATCAAGGTTGACAAGCAGGGACGAATCGATCTCAGCAGAAAGGACGCTCTGGAATCTGATGAACAATAGTTTTCTGCATGGTTGAAAAATATAAACAGGATAATAATCTAACTGTTCTTCTTGAACCTGTCGAAGGAATGGTCTCGGTTTCCGTGGGACTGTGGATAAAGACGGGTTCGAGAAATGAACTGGTTAATCAGTATGGATATGCTCACTTTGTTGAGCATATGCTCTTTAAGGGCACTGAAAATAATTCTGCTGCGGATCTTGCCAGGCTGGTAGATCGTGTTGGAGGGCAGCATAATGCAGCCACCAACAGGGAATACACCTGCTACTATATCAATGTTGTTTCGGATCATCTGGAACTCGCTGTGGAAATCCTTGCAGACATGTTTTATAATTCTCTGATTGACCCTGTAGAGCTTGAAAAAGAAAAGAATGTGATTATTGAAGAGATCCGTATGTATGAAGATACACCGGATGAGTTTATTCACGATCTTTTTATGGAAAAAATGCTCGAGGAGCACCCTCTCAGTCATTCCATACTTGGGACAGAAAAGGGAATAGCAGGAACTGCCAGGGATGATCTTATGAGTTTTTACAAAGATCATTATACAGAAGACAATGCAATACTCGTAATTGCAGGTAAGCTGGACACTGATAAGACGCGTGGTTTAATATCAAAATATTTTAACAGAACCCCTGCCATGGGAGGCATCCAGGAAATCAACTCTGGCAATCCGGTAAGAACGGAATTTCTTCATATTGAAAGAAATCTTGAACAGGTTCATTTCTGTCTTGGCACTGAAGGAATAAAAAAGGATGATCCGGACCGCTGGGCTCTTTATGCTCTGAGTACAATCTTTGGCGGCAGCATGTCTTCCAGGCTTTTTCAGAATATACGTGAGAAAGAAGGAATCTGCTATTCAATTTATTCATTTCATTCCTCGTACAGTGATCAGGGGATATTCGGAATTTATTGCGCTACATCACCTTCAAAGTTCGCAGGTGCTGTAGAGCTTATTATCGAAGAGTGCAGAAAGGTACTCGATCATGGGGTCAGCGATGAAGAACTCGCTGATGCATGCGCATACATGAAGGGAAATCTTGCCCTGGGCTTTGAAAGCAATGAGGTCAGGATGGGGCAGCTTGCAAAAAATGAGCTGACTTACGGCAGATATTACAGTTTTGATGACATAGTTAAAAAGATAAACAGTATTACTCAGGATGATTTCAGAAGAATAACCGAAAGGATATTCTCAAATACAAAACTTTCCCTTGTTTCGGTCGGAGACATTAAAGAGAAGAAGCTCAGGGGAATAAATTTTAATGTTTGAAGCAGACAATACTGAAATTTAATTGACTTACTCAGCAGGCTAAGTATAAAAAAATCAGTATTTACATGAGGTGGATAAATGGCTGGTAAAAATGACATAATGAACAGTACCATTGGTGAAGGATCTGCATTTGAAGGGAAGTTTTATATAAGCGGTTCTCTCCGTATCGATGGAAAATTTGAAGGCGATATTAAAACCGATGAAGAGCTGGTTGTTGGTGAAACCGGAAAAGTCAAAACCGATATTAATGCAAAATCAGTGGTTGTTGCAGGAACTGTTATTGGAAATATAAGAGCTTCAGAAGAAGTAAGGCTTCTTGAAACAGGCAAGGTTCTGGGCGATATTACCGCTCCAACAATATCTATTCAAAGGGGCGTTGTTTTAAAGGGAAATATAGAGATAACCGGCGGATATAAAAAGGATATTGCCAAGGTTGTTGAGGAATCGTTCAGCGGAGATCCTGCCAAACAGGCCGAAAAAAAAATAAGACCCTGACAAAACAGTATGAAGCCTGAATGAGCAGAAAAGAGGTGTATTGAGCTAAACATCTGAGATCGATCAATCGATAATAAATTAAAGACATGAAAATTTCTCCACGCGGGAAATTTTCGATATTAATAGTGGGAAAAAACCGGACCGGAATAAATGAATCTAAAGACATCAAAGACATATCATATTGGCCGATTGATAATAACGACTCTTCCCCATGAGATTCTTTTTATATATTCCGGGAAAAAAAGGGTTATTTATAAGAATCTGCACAGAAGCTCTCTCTCCGGAATATATAAAAAAGTTTTCATAACAGCCCTGGTGGTTTCAGTTTCTGCTGTTCTGCTTGTTTCTTTTTTCCCTGACTCTCAGCCCGAATCTCCTGAAAACGGAACTGTTGCTGCTGTTTCTGAAGAAGATCCGGTTGCTGTTGATGAAAAAAAGAAGAATGAACTTCTTCAGTCAGAACACACCGATTATTCAATCCCTGAAAAAATTGATAAGCTCCAGATCAGGGAGCACAGGGTAAAGAAAGGCGAAACCCTGAGCCATATTGCTCATGAATATGGCGTTTCAATAGACACAATTTGCGGAAGTAATAATCTCAGATCTTATCATTTTATAAGGGCCGGGAGACTCCTGAAAATTCCAAACAATGACGGAATACTCTATAAGGTGAAGGCGGGCAACAGGGTCGCGGAAGTTGCCAGAAAGTATAAGGTATCTGTAGATAAAATAATAACAGCAAATGAGATTAAAAATCCTGATTTTGTTGGTGCCGGGCGTGAGCTTTTTATCCCTGATGCAAAGCCGCAGAATATTGTTCCGGGTTTTCTCTGGCCAACAAGAGGAAGATTCATCACATGCGGATACGGGTGGAGGAGAAATCCTTTTCACTACGGGCGCAAGGAGTTCCATCAGGGACTCGATATCAGGTGCAGGTATGAATGGATAAAGGCCTCAAGATTCGGTAAGATTACATATACGGGCTGGCTGGGCGGATACGGTAATGTTGTAGTGATTGCTCATCCTGGCGGATACAAGACGCTGTATGCGCATCTTTCAAGGGTTATTGTAAGGCGCGGGCAGTATGTAAAACAGGGACAGATGATCGCCAAAAGCGGTAATACAGGCAGATCAACCGGACCGCATCTTCACTTCGAGATTATGAAAAGGGGCCGTCATAAAAATCCCTATAATTATCTGACCGGAAGGGTCATGTAGTATAAGAGGCGGAGAATCTGCCCCCCCCCGAGCCTGGTATTCCTTTTATTGATCTCATCCCCTGAAAAATCATTGACTCATTATGCCCCACAGGATTATATCCCGATTGTAATAAATGTAACCGGAGTTGAGAAATGCTTAAGAATGCTAATTTTCTCTGTGAAATTGGAACAGAAGAGATCCCCGCAGGATATTTACCACCTGCTATTGAAGCCATAAAGAAGCTTTTTGATAAACAGCTTAATGAAAAACGTATAGATGCAGGCACTATTGAGGTTTTTGCCACGCCTCGAAGAATTGCAATACTAATAGAAAATCTTTCAGATGCGCAGAAAGATGAAATCGTTGAAATGAAGGGGCCGTCAAAAAAAGCTGCATATGACGCTGAAGGGAATCCAACCAAAGCGCTTCAGGGATTTCTTAAAGGAAACGGCCTTGATATTGAGGATGTTTCCTCTCGTGAAACTGATAAGGGTGAATACATCTTTGCAGAGAAGAAGCTCGATTCAAAACCAACCGCAGTCATAATACCTGAAATTATCGATGAAATAATTAAGAATCTTCCTTTCCCTAAACGGATGAAATGGAGCGACAGGGAGATAACCTTTCCAAGGCCGGTAAGGTATTTTCTTCTTCTCTTCAATGGAGAGATCGTGCCATACGAAATTGACGGAATCGCAGCCTCTGATCAGACCAGGGGGCATTTTGTTCAGAGTAATGTAATGATCGATATAAACGATATTAATTCTTATGAAAAGCAGCTCGAAGACAACAGCGTTATTATAGACCAAAACAAAAGAAAAGAATTTATAAGAAGGGAGCTCCTGATTGCCGCTGAAAAGGCAGGCGGTGTTCTCAATGAGGATGAAGAGCTTCTGGATACCGTTACCTTCCTTGTGGAGAATCCCCACATCGGAATATGCGAGTTCGACAGGGATTTTCTTGCTATTCCTGATATCGTGCTCATTGCGGAAATGAAAGAGCACCAGAAGTACTTTGCCATAATGGACAAAGACGGAAAGCTGATAAACAAATTTCTCATTATATCGAACAACCCTGTGACAGATTATATAATAAAGGGAAATGTGAGAGTAATTACAGCCAGGTTCAATGATGCCAGGTTCTTCTATGATGAAGACCGTAAAGAGAAACTTGAAGACAGAATAGAATCACTGAAGAGTGTTCTTTTTCACCGTGAACTCGGTTCAATATATGATAAAGTTGAGAGAATGCTCTCTGCAGCAAAGGTAATAAGCAGTGAGCTCTCGCTTGACGCTGAAACTTCAAAGAAAATTGAACGTGCTGTTATGCTTTCGAAGACAGACCTTAATACTGCAATGGTATTCGAGTTCACCTCTCTTCAGGGTCAGATAGGAAAAATCTACGCTCTTAACGACGGAGAAGATCCTGATGTAGCCTGCGCAATAGATGAACATTACAGGCCAAGGTTTCATGGTGATGAAATACCTGAAAACATTGTGTCGGTTGTTCTTTCCCTGGCTGAAAAATTCGACAATATTTTCGGTTCTTTTTCTGTCGGTAATATTCCAAAAGGATCAGCCGATCCATATGCTTTGAGAAGGCAGGCAAACGCAATAGTCGAAATTCTTATCAGGCAGAGTGTAAACCTTTCTGTAGAAAGGGTACTCGGAGCTATAGCTTCGAATTATAAAGAGGGCGGTTCGCTGGTAAAATCCATACTCGATTTCATCACAGCAAGGGCACGTACGATTTTTTCTGACAATGGCCTCAACTATGACGAGATAGATGCATGCCTTTCAACGGGTCAGTCTGACTATCTTGAGCTTTTCAGGCGCGCATCGAGTATAAACGAGTTCAGAAAGAATGTGCAGTTTACTGAGATGCTTCTTGGTTTTAAGAGGATGAATAATATTGTTAATGCTTTCAGGAAGGATAATCCTGAATATAAGCTGAACTTCAACCTGTCTCTTCTGGAAGATCAGGAGGAAAAAGACCTGCATGGATTTTTTGACAGTAAAAGGCAGGACATCGCATCATTTATAAAAGAGAGCTGTTATATAGAACTTTTCCAGCTTCTCATCGAAGGTAAGTCGATCATTGACAGTTTCTTTGACAAAGTTCTCGTTATGGACAAGCGCATAGATGTGAGAGACAGCAGACTTGCAATGCTGGAGGACATACTCTCATATTTTACTAATCTGCTCGATTTCTCTAAAATATCAGACAAATAAACCCGGTTACGCCGGTCATGAATAAAATGCCTTGGACAGGCTCACCAGTCGTTGCTGTTATTTTAAATAAAAATTTATACATGCAACGCTCGCTGAGCTTGCCGAAGCGTATTCTCTGAGTTAATTTTTCCCCTTATTACTTATCTCCGATATACAAGTATCATCGTATTTACTTCCCCTGTAAACAGAGAGTATTTCAACTGCAACGAATGTTATGTCCTTTTGGGCCACTTTTTCTTCGCCGTGTACTGTAATGCTTTTGTATTTTTTCAGGGTATGTGCCGGCAGATCAAGTGTCTGGTATCCGAATTTGTCTTTAAGGGTTATTTCTTTTTGTGCCAATACCTTTATATTATTGTATTGGATTCCATTTGCGAACTGGCCAATCATCTGCTGGGCTGTCAGCGCCTGAAGAACGTAAACTCTTATCTTTTTAGGCCTGTTGTTCATTGTGTGCAGTCGTTTGTTAACACCAATTCCCGCCCATATGTAAACCGGTTTGCCTGTGTCGGTCTTTACAATCAGTATTTCGCCGATCCCTGGCCCTTTCACTCCCTCGCTCCAGGCAGTTGCCGGGTTTCCGTCCATCGCGCTCCAGGGAGAATACATGCACGACCATTTTTCAAGGGCCTCGTTGTTTTCACTGAGAATCACAGGATCTTCATCTGCCGCATCCTGAAGTTTTGGTTTTTTGCTTTCAGCCCTGAGATGTGTTGTAGTCCAACCGTATGTCCACATTCCTTTATGGCTTTCTCCAAAGTACAGGAGTGCCTTTATTGAGCCTTTTTTGATTGCAGGGGAAAGATCAGCGCATTGATTTTTTGTACACATCGATGCTTCGTAAATCTGAGAAAAAAGAAATGATGTAGTAAAGATCATGGAAAAAAGAAAGATTAAAAAGGATGTTTTTTTCATCAGCATGCTCCCTGTTATTATATATTTTGATTTGAAGCTGATAGCATTGTATTTACATAAGCTATTAAAAACACAGGGTCAATCTGTTTTTTCTTTTACATTTATTGTATATTATTGATTACTGGCTTATAATCAGATTTACCTGATTATATATCATATTTTATTAATAAATTCGACTTAGGCGATTTTTTATTATTCCCTGTGCCCTTATGGATGCTGAATGTTTAATCAATTTTCGTCTGAATCGAATGAAATAATATGTGAATTCTGGAGTGTAAAACGGAGGAAAAGATGAGAAGGAAACTGGTTGCATGTTTTTTACTTGTTGTGGCAGCAGGAGCATTTCTGTTTGTCGGATGCGGGAAGAAAGAAAAAAATAAAAATGTAGTGGTCGCTGCTATGGCAGCTGAATGGCCCCCAATGGAAATGGTTGATGAAAACAAGGATATCGTTGGATTCGATGTAGATCTGATAAAGGCAATCGGTAAAGAAGAAGGATTCGAAGTTAAACTCATGAACAGTTCATGGGAAGGCCTGTTTGCCGGTATTGCATCAAATGAGTATGATGTAATAATATCATCTGTAACAATTACAGAAGACAGAAAAAAGACAATGGATTTCTCAACCCCATATCTTAATGCAGGGCAGATACTTATTGTGCCGGAAACTGCAAAGGGAGTAACCAAACTCTCAGACTTCAATGGAAAAACAGTTGGCGCTCAGATTGGTACAACCGGTGCATTTGAGATTGATAAACACAAGAATATAAAAAAACGAACATATGATGAGGTAGGCCTCGCTGTAGCGGATCTGGCAAACGGAAGAATAGATGCTGTTGTAACAGACACTCCTATTGCTGCAAACTATGTTCTTCAGAAAGATGAATACAAAGGCAAACTCAAGATCGCTGGCAAGCCGTTTACCAAAGAAGAGTTTGGGATCGTGGTCAAAAAGGGAAACAAAGAAATGCTTGACCGTATAAACAGAGGCTTGAAAAAGGTTGTTGAATCCGGAAAACTCGAGGAAATTAAGAAGAAGTGGCTACATTAGGAAAACGAGATTCTGATAAAAGAATAAAGATATCAATGACAGATGGAGTCCTCATCCCCGAAAGGGATGAGGACTCGATATTTTCTGCCTGGAGAATCTCCTTCTACGGAGCTTTACTTCTGCTGCTTGTTCTGCCATTGAAGGATATGGTTCTGACGCATATTAACAACATGCTGCCTTCGGTTGATCTCAGCTCTTTCATCAACCCGCAAAGTCCATATATGGACATAATGAAATTTCTTCCTGATGGAATTTTTACAACCTTTCAGGTTACGATAATTTCTATTATCTTCGCGATTATAATCGGGCTTCTTACCGGACTTGGAAGGATTTCGCATAATGGTTTTATAAATAAATTTACCACCATCTATGTTGAGGTTATCCGGGGAATCCCACTTCTGGTTCAGCTGTTTTACATTTATTATGCGCTTGGAAAAATTGTGCAGGTCCCAAGGATAACAGCTGCGATTATTGCGATGTCAGTGTGTTTCGGCGCTTACATGGGTGAGATTTTCAGGGCGGGAATCGAATCAATATCAAAGGGTCAGATGGAAGCAGCCCTGTCACTGGGAATGTCACGATTTCAGGCAATAAGAAAAATTATAATTCCGCAGACAGTAAAGGTCGTTCTGCCGCCACTTGGTAACGAGTTTATAGCTCTGCTCAAAGACAGCTCTCTTGTGTCAATACTCGCAGTAGCGGATATACTGAAGCGCGGAAGGGAATTTGCTTCCAAGACATTTTACTATTTTGAAACCTATACGATCGTGGCCCTGATTTATCTTGTGATAACACTGTTTCTCTCCCGCCTCGTTGGTATTATGGAAGAAAGGATGAAAAATGAGCGAAAGAGTTAAAATCATAAATGCATGCAAGAATTTTGGGGATGTAAGAGCTGTTTATAACGCCAATCTTTCTATAAAGCAGGGTGAGGTTGTTTTTATAATTGGCCCTTCCGGAAGCGGAAAGAGCACACTCTTGAGATGCATCAACAGGCTGGAGAATCTTGACTCCGGAGAAGTCTGGATCGACAATGAGCTGGTAACAGATCCAAAGGCAGATATAAGAAAGATCCGTGAAGATGTTGGAATGGTATTTCAGAGCTTCAACCTTTTCCCTCATCTTACGGCTCTTGAAAATATTATCCTTGCGCCCATTACAGTAAAGAAACAGCCAAAGGCAGGAGCAATAGAAAACGGCAGGAAACTCCTTGCAAGGGTCGGCCTTTCAGACAAGGAGAAGAGTTATCCTGATCAGCTTTCCGGAGGTCAGCAGCAGAGAATAGCGATAGCGCGTTCGCTGGCAATGAATCCTAAAATTATGCTCTTTGACGAACCAACATCGGCACTCGACCCTGAAATGGTAAAAGAGGTAGTCGACGTTATGCAGGATCTCGCTGCCGAGGGAATGACCATGCTGCTTGTTTCACACGAGATGGGATTCGCGCGTCATGCGGCAACCACTGTTCTCTTCATGGACAATGGCGAGATAATAGAACGCGGCACCCCGGAAGAAATTTTCGGTAATCCCAAAGAGGAACGTACAAAACAGTTTCTGAAACACGTGCTTTAGAAACTGTCAGAATATTGGTCAATCAGTGAGGTTGAACTATACCTTTCATTCTGCAATTTTCTTCTGGTAAGGGGTTCTAGAAATCAATAAAGAAATCATCATCTATACTGACGGCAGCTGTAATCCCCAAAATGAAATTGGTGGTTGGGCGGCCGTTTTGTTTTTCGATGGGGAAGAGGTTCTTCTCAAAGGGCGGGAGGCTGGTGTGACTCATAACGCGATGGAACTCCTGGCAGTTATCAGGGCATTTGAGTATATAGAGAAAAAGGGACTGTCTGACCGGAAAACAACCGTTTATACAGACAGCCAGTATGTTGCAGGAATCCCGGAGCGAAGGGAGAGACTGCAGGATGCGGATTTTATAACAAAAAAAGGCGATCCTGTAAGAAATCCTGATCTGATTAAACAGATGCTTTTCTTTACAGATTTACTGGATGTGCAGTTCGTGAAGGTCAAAGCCCACCAGAAAAAGACTGATGAGAGGAATGTCAACCGCGAGGTAGACCGCATTTCGAGAAAAATCGTTCGTGATTACTTAAGGGATATATGAAACCCGGGATTATCTGAATCTCACAAGGTACATCTTTTTATTCCTGAAGGCCACACCAAAGAATGTGTTGTTTTGATATGAATATTCCAGTGTCTCAATTAGATCATAGGGCCCGCCAACAGCTCTGAAGTTTTTCATAAAAAATTCTTTTCCATTATACTGAGCCTGCCCGGAACTTTCAGCCCTTGTCGCAGTCTTCACAATATCTCCATTTTTATTGAAGATGAAAGGAGAACTGTAGGGAGAGAATTTTCCCGTTGTTAATATATATCCTTCAATATTTTTATATTTTTTGTGGTCCCTGTAGACTCTTGATATATGCCTGGCGTCCTCTAAAAGCGAATCCCAGTAATACAGCCTGCTGTCCGGTGAAAACGTTGGTGAATAGACTGCATTAAGATGGCCTTTCCTGCTGTTTTCAACTATCCATCCTCCTCTTCCTACCATTGCAGCATTGTAGAAATGGCGTTTCCCGTCAGGGCTGAAGGTGATATTGCTCAGAAAATGTCTGTGAAAGGATGCATTTCTCCTGGCATTAATAACAACCCTCCCGCTGAAGTAGCCTGCTGACGGTGGTGTGGGAAGAGGTTCTATAAAAGCGAAATTTTTACCATCCGGGCTTATTGAAAAGAAGTGTTCGAATTCTGTTGAAATGGATATTGTAAATGCCTCCTGAATGCGTTTGTGATTAATAAAAACGAATTCATTTGCAGAGTTCCTTATCGATTTATTCTCTGCAAGGTAGTAAAGAGTTTTGCCGTCATCACTGAAGTATACATCAAATATTTCATATCCGGGCTGTGTTATTTCCTTACCGTTTACATATAAGCTGTATTTATTATTGTTAAACGCAAGGCAATACCAGCTGTTTCCGTCCTTACTGAAGCCTGCCTTGGATACCTGTCCGGTTTCAACTGCTTTTTTGCCGTTTAGAATCAGGTATTCCATTTTGCCTTCCTGGGCTATGTACATGCTGTCCCTGTTGTTAGCACTGAAAGTAAAAACGCGTGCAAGATCGTATCCGCGGTCAATAACGCCGTCAATAACCACATAATATTTTTTACCCTTTCTGGCCTGGTAGGCAGTTCGTTTCCCGTCAGGACTGAAGTGAAGGAACCAGATATTGTCCCACACCTTTTTGTCTGTTTCCCCGTCAAAGAAGGCGCATAATCCTGTCTCCGGTACATCCGGCAGAAGTTTCCCTCTGAAGATTTTTTTTCCGGTTTTGCCGGTTTGGGCAACAGCATAATATGCGACCCTTCTGCTGTCAGGGCTGAATCTGAATCCGCCTGCTGAAATAACCCTTGCAAATGGTTTATTGTCTATATACAGATTTTTTTCACCCCACTCTGTTACAGGGCGGGAAAGTTCCTCGAAATGAATAAGCCTTTTGCCGTCAGGGCTTACAAGGTATCGTACTGAGGACCTTACGCTGAATTTCATTACAGGATGAGGATCAGTATTAATCAGGGTTTCAGTGAAACCTTCAGCCTTTACAGCAAGGAGATCCTTTTTGCGGATATCTTCATCCAGCATTTCCCGGGTAATAACAGGGCGGTCTGATGTAAGCGCAGGATGAAGCCTGTAGAGATATCGGTTTTTATCTTTAAGGGTTTTTTCATCAGGCATTTCCATCGTCCAGGTTGCAGGTATTCCTGCTCTGTCCTTCTTGGTCACAATGAGATATAACGGCCATTTGTTTTCTTTTGAAGCAGGTTCAACTGTAAAAGTGGCAATAGTGTCTTTATTGTTGATTTTGTCTCTTATAATGATGAATCCGTTTTTCTGAATCATGTAATGAGTGTACTGCCGTACATAGACCCTGAGCTCCTCTTTTTCTCTGAAAAGATCTTCAGGTTTTCCTTTGAGAGGCGGAGGGGGATTAAACGGGTTGTATTCGCCAGTGTGTTGTGTGCGGTTTTTTTTCTGAGAGGATGCCGGGTTCAGAGTGTATGTGCTTCCGGAGTTTTTTTTGACAGATGCAGGCTTTGATGCAGCTAAAAGAATGCTCCCGTCATCTGCCTGAAGCCTGTCTGTGTCCGGAATTGAAAGTCCATGCCATTTTTTTTTGCCTTTGCTGTCCCTGACTGAAATTCGTATTATGGCCACTGCAGATCCTGTTGATGAAGGCAGAACTTCAAATGTACCTTTCTGGAAGCCTGTTCCGTTTTTGTTTTCAATTGTTACGTGATATGGTTTTTTGAATGTATATCGAATATTGTCATTTTCAAAAATACGGGTTCTTTTTTCCTCCATAAAATAATTTAGAACAGAACCGGTTATTTTTGTTTTGTTTTGCGGAGAAAGGGGCTTTTCTGCTTTTGAAGTTAAGGCTTTTTCACTGAAGCAGGGTATGCGCTGTCCCGTGCTTCGGCCCTGTGTTAAAAAGCTCAGGACCGTCCTGCCGGCAGGAATGTGCTTTCGGGGTTTTTTAAGATCACCAGGCCTGAAACGTATATAATAACGGCTGCCGCCTTTTTCCACGGATGTGTAGAACTCGTCAGGGTCAGGGAAAAAGTAGGTGAGTCCGGCCCACTCAACCTGTGGTTTGCCTGTAAACCTGAGAAGATTTGTTTCACTGAATGTATTGCTCACAGGATCAACAATGAGCATTGTATTTGATTTTCTTTTGTGATGCCATATATAGCCGTTTGGTAGTATTCCGTATCCCCAGTAACCTCCCGGGAGGGCAGAGAGTTGATTGTAATCTCCGGGTAATGGGGTAATTTTGCCAGTGAGGATATCAGCGGCTGAGGAAATAAGACGGCCTCCTGTTGTTTCTCCGGAGAAAAAACATAATGAATCATCTCTGCTCATTCTCCATATGCCGGTCTCCGGAATGTCACCAGAGAAGAATGCAGAGCATTCCACTGAACAAACAGGTTTTGATTTTTTCATGTCTATGAAAAGAATAAAACTTTTACGTGCGTGTTCATCTGTTATGTGAATTCCAAAGATTTTGCCTGCCTCTGATTTTATGCCACTGGCTCCGGAGCTGTATAACCTGTTTCTGGTGATGCTGCCGGATCTCACTGTATGATACAGGCTCCTGAATGTGTAGAGGGAAAGCTCTTTCCCTGAGATGATATCCCTGTAATAAATTGTCTCTGAAGGAGACATCATGTAGCGCCCATATCGCTGACTGGTATATGTCATGTACACAAGGTGTCTCCCTTCTGAGTGAATTACCCTGCCGCCTCGCGATACAGTAATCTGAGTTTTCTTTTTTTTGATGGATGTGCTGACAGCAACTACTCTGTCGCTTTGCTGTGATGATACTGCAACTGCATTGGCTGTTTCAGTGTCAATAAATACTCTGTCAAAGAGATCGGCCCAGCCCTTTGGACGGGCAAGAGGAAGCCGCTTAGATATGTATCTTTTGCCCTGCTTTTTAATGTAATGGATGAATTCTTCATTTTCATAGTAGCAGAGAAACCCTGTATTGTCTTTTGTGAAGTAATACCTGTAAAGAGAGCCCCTGTGAGAAAAGATTGTACGAAGGTCTCCGGTCAGCCGGTCAAGCTGAAAGAGCCTGCCAGAGCCATTAGCATAAATGAATCTTCCGTTATTCTTCAGTGAAACTGCAGAAGGTATAATGCTGCTGTCAGGCTGGATAACAGCTTCAAGAGGATAAAGGACAAGGATGAAAAAAAAGGTAATAATGGATTTCTTTTTCAAATGAAGACCTCTCATGCATGTGATGATAATGAATAGTGATTTTTTATAATTTCATATCTTTCTTGTGATGTCAATATACGCAAAATCAG
>CAZEJW010000087.1:0-18594 GCA_964512685.1 uncultured Leptospirales bacterium
AGGTGATTCCTACGAAGGTGACTTCTGGAAGTTTCTGATGTATCTTATCAATCCATGGAGAAGCCTGCCCCATGTTCTCAAACACGGAGAGCCGGATATAAGCAGCTACGAAGGGCTGTCTCTGACTGATTTTATTAAGGGGATGAATTCACCATGGAAAAAAAAGCTGGCACCGGAGATAATCGACATCTGCCTTCATCACTGCCCTGATGCAAAAACAGCTGCCGACATTGGAGGCGCTCCCGGCACTATGGCAAAAGAATTCGCATCACGCGGCCTTAAAACAATAGTATATGATCTTCCTGACTGCATAAATGTAATGGCTGACAAACTGGCAGAGATTGATAATGTTGTGATAGCAAAAGGAGATGCAACAGTATCTCTGCCCGAAGGTAAATACGACATTGCATTTCTTGGCAACCTGTGTCACGGGCAGTCACCTGAAGACAACCAAAAAATAATATCAATGTGCCATGAACATCTCAATGAGAATGGTATTGTTGTGGTTTTCGACAATCTCAGAAACGAAAGTTATCTTGGAGCAAGACTTGCACTGCATATGATAACACAGAGCACAAGGGGGGATATTTATACAAGAGAACAATATCTCGGATGGATAAAAAATGCCGGGTTCAGGGAACCTGTGGTAAAGGCTCTGTCTGACAACGCATGGCATCTTGTTATTGCAAAAAAATAATCCATTTTATTCAGGAACTGTATCATTAGTTCCTGAATAACCTACTCCAGGTGTTTGAGATAAAACCTGGCTGCTGACACAATCTTTTCAGTATGATTGATACCCAGCTTTTCCTTGATCCTGGCCATGAATTTATCCAGGGTACCGGGCAGTACATCCATATTCTTTGCTATTTCACGTTTATCTCCTGGCCACTTTTTCCCTTCTGCAAAATACCGAAGGAGTTCTATCTCTCTGGAGGACAGCCTTGAAATCATAATTGAAAAAAGTTCTTTCTCAATTTTATTCTTTTCTATTACATTCACAAAAACATCACTGATTATTCTGAGAAGAGACAAAGTCTCCGGAGAAAGCGATCTCTCAGATGCTGAGAAAAATCCGATCACTCCTGCAACCTCATCCCCATAAAGCATTGGAAGAAGAATACAGCTTTTTATTCCTGCTTTTTTAAAAAGTTCCCTTTCGGATTCTGCATCATCCGGAAGTTCTTCAAATGAATTAACCTGAAAAATTTCCTGTTTCAGCAGCTTTTTAGCGGCATATTTCAAATCAGTGAATTCAACTTCCGGCATACAATCTTCACCGGAAGACTCTCCACTTTTTTTCTCCCAGAAATGAGTACACCTTATATTACCTGATACGAACTGGCAGATAAGCGCACTGTCGAAATTTTCAAAACGGGCAACAGCTTCAAGAGAAGATGTTATAGTGGAATCTTCTCCTTTTACTCCAGCTTTAAGAAAACCTGCAGAGATTCTGGCGATAAGCCCTTCAAACGCCGCAATATATTTTAATCTGGATGCTGTTTCCTTCATACCCGAGATATCTGTAACAACACCGACAATACCCGAGAGATCATTATTGCTGTCATAAAACGACCTCAGAGAAACCAGGGCATGATATACTCCGCCATTTGAAGCAATACATTCAGTCTCGAACCTCTGGTGCTCAATTTTTGCTGATTTTTCAAAAATTTCAGCAGCTGAACTCCGGGATTCTTCTGTAATAAAGGAATATGCCGATTTGCCCATAATGTCATCAAGATCATAACCGGACAATTCACACAATCTTGTATTCATATATACGAATCTTGCATTTCTGTCTATTATAACCAGGCCATCATTCATGGATTCAACTAACGCCCTGTATCTTTGGTCACTTGCCTCAAGACGTGATTTTGTCTTTCTTTCATTTGTTATATTACTCACAAAAATAACTGCGGTTCTGACTTCTCCTCTGGTGTCGCGCACGGGATATATGCTCAAATCAAAAAATTTCCCTCTCCATTCCCGTTGAGATTGATCAAGTTCATTTGAGAGAATTACCCTGTTTAGATATTTCCTAATAAAGGATGCCTCTTTATCAGGAAAGAAGTCCGGGAGCGTCATCCCGGCAATGTTTTCAACAGTCCCTCCCCTTTCTCTGATAATCCATTGCAGCCTCTGCATTCCGATTTTATTGGTTTTCAGGATTCTTCCTTCTATATCCACAATATAAACAGAATCCCGGGTAGCTTTAAGCAAAGCAGAAGAAGTTAGATTATCAGCAATGTCAGGGATAAAGGATTTTGATTCAGTATCCGCTGTATTTGGGGACATATTCAATGAAACGAGACAAAAATATTGTTTTTTTTCAATTGAATAACATAAGACAGAATTTATTTCTGCAATTGTTTCATTACCTGAACCGTCGATGATAGGCACATCAAAGGTAGATTCATTACCGGCCAGCAACTCAGCTCTTTTTTCTTCCAGAAACTCATGTTTACTCTCATCAAAAAAAACCAGATAATGAAGTCCTTCTGCTTCAGAAAACCTGTCTGCGAATTCAGTATTGAACTTATCATTTGTAAGCCTGATAAAGCCATGAGAATCGAGTAAAAGCACCGGGAAAATATTCCTGTCTGCTAAAACTCTGAACAACCTGATGATATCAGCGGGATCATCATTATTGACTGAATATTGATTAAATTGTTTATTTAAAATCATCTTGTTTTGTGTCATATAATTTTATTAGAGCATTCTTCATGCTTCACTTGTAACTGTCAGCGTTTCCTTTACCAGGCAAAGATCCAGTATTTTTTCTTGTCACAGGTTAACTTCTCAAGTCAAACTCCACTAAAATTTTTTTGTTAATAAATAATAACAGGAAAAACATTCAGAAATGAGCCGGATTTTATTGGATAAAAAAATGAAAAAAGAATAATCGGAAGTAAATACAGGTTTATTCTTATAGCATCACAATACATTCATTATAGAACCTGTAAAAGAGTTTTTCTTCAGGTTTCAGCATACTACCTGCCTCTTCTGCTTTTCTTATCAAAGCATCAGGTGTTTCTCCATCAAAAGGAAAAACACTGATCCCAATTTTTATTGAGGCTTTCCTGTCATCAAGACCCGAAAGCTTCTCAGATATTATTCCATTATAGATCCTCTCCACTGCGCTGGAGAGCTGATTGATGTTTCTGATTGAATTGAACACAAGAACATACTTACCTTCCTTATATTTGACAGAAGATTCATTTTTTCTGACATTGGCACTGAGCCAGATATTCAACTCATCATTTACGCGATTGGAATCGTTTCCAGGACTTTCAAAAGAATTCTCAGAAAAAACCGGAACTTCAACGACTACTACAGAGAAATATCCTCCATAAAGTCTTGTATACATAATCTGCTCACCAAGAACCTTGTGCAGATAACTAATATTATTGCTTTTATCAGCCAAATTTGAATCCTTAATTACCAATCAATAATTTGCATTGTCAAATAAATTTAGGAAGATTTTCCCTGAAAATGATGAAAAGGATTCATGAACATACAAGTGTTATACGACATACATCTTTCCATCCGTTCAAAATAATCAGACCGGTTAATGATGTCAACTTCCATAGTAATAAAATTACTGACGTGTCCTGTCATATTCAAAGAAGTTTTATAATTTAAGACATTTAAAGTCTTAAACAAAAGAAAGGTTAATGTCATATTCATATGAATAATTGTGCTAAAAGACACTTCATTTCTGTTATAATAGAACAAAATCCCAGCATTGTTTATCTTTTAGTCCTCAACTTCTCATTAAAATATTGACAAATTTCTGACTACAGCAATACTGGCTTACATTCATGAATGTATGTAAAAGAATAAAAGATAAAAACATGAAAAAAACCAAAGAAGAAGCAGAAATAACAAAAGAATCAATCCTTCAGGCAGCACTGGAGGTTTTCAGTAAAAACGGATATGCAGCTTCTCGCATGATAGATATAGCCAAAGAAGCCGGCGTCACGAGGGGCGCAATCTACTGGCATTTTGAAAACAAATTCGATGTTCTGCTTAGCCTGGTACAGGACTTCAAAACCAATTTCAACATCGAGTTGATGTCATTAATAAGACAGGACAGCAATCCGGAAAAGATTCTTCACGATGTAATGATATATATTTTTGGAACTACAAAAAATGAAGAGGAATTTATTAAACTTGAACAACTTTCAACAATTATGAGAGAACTCCCTGATAATTCTGAAAAAATAATTGATGAACTAAAGAAACAAAGGGATGAAATATTAAATGAAATCAGATCAATTATTGACAAACTGAATTTACCATCCTCTAACAGATCAGCAGAATCACGCGATCTTCTTACCAGAATCTATCTTGGATACATAAAAGGAATCCTGATGACATGGTCAGAGGATAAATGGTTTGGAGAAAACAACTTCAAACCCTGGGAGAATGCAGAAATGCTAGCAACATTTTTCTTGAATGCATTTTATATTAATAATCCATCAGAAGGCAAGGAGATTTATGAATATTAGATCAAACAAAAAGAAAAACATAAGTAATTCTATAATGCTGGTTATACTCCTTGCATCTGCAATAATTATTGAGATGGCAATTTCTCCATCAAATCGACACTACAGTGAAGCCACGCTTCCTGTTACGCCAGAGAATCAGGAAGTTTACTCAATAAAAAAACATTTCCAAAACAGAGAACTGCCTTCTTCTGTGTTAACTTTTGGAAAAAGAGGCCAGATTTTCAAATCACTAGGCATTGATTATATCCCATCCTCAGAAAGATATTATGATCAAACAAAATTAAGAAATCAGAAACTATCTCTTTGTGATTCAAAGATAACAACAATGAAGGAGTGGATGAATATTGACACAAAAAACATTCAGATATTCCCGAGCTCAAAAGTTATGAAAAATAAAGTTATCAATAAAAAAATCCCAATTTTTTCAATATCCATTAAAGGAGAAGACCTCTATGATAACTACCATGGAATCATTTCCAATCCATATAAGAAGGGAAAAAACTGGGAAAGGCCGTGCTTTGTATCATATTTCAATAATGGAAAACTTATTTTTTCAAGTGGTGCTGGATTAAGGATTCATGGGAAGAAAACCAGAGAACGAAAACATAAAAACTTCAGAGTCTACTTCCGGAATACGTATGGCAAAAACCGTATAAACCCGGGAACTATCTTCTCAAAAAAGGCAGGCAATATAAACAGATTCATTATAAAAAATTCTGTAAATAGCGGCTTCTGTTTTCTGAATCCTCTCTCTTTTGACATTGCCAGGGAAATCGGATGCATAGCACCTGAGTGTTTTCCTGTAAAATTCTATTTAAATGGAGAAGAATATAGCCATGGAATATATTTTGCATCAGAACATTTGAGTAAAAATTATTTAAAAAACCACTTTGGACATAAAAACTTTACAATAATCAAATCAAAGGGTGGTGATTTCAACAACCCCGACTACCTTAAACTTCTTGAATGGGCAAATAACAGAAATCACAGAATGACTTTACAAGAAGCAAAAAAGAAAATAAACATTGAAAGTTTCACACTATGGTGGATTGCAACAATCTACCTTGGAAACAGTGATCCATATCAGGGGATGGCTCTCCTTGATAAAACAAAAAAAGATGCAAAATGGTTCTGGATAATATGGGACTTTGATCATGGGATAAGGGACAGAGGAGGGAACAGGGAACCGGTCAGTAAAATTAACATATGGGAACAGGTATCTCCTCTGTACAGGGTTATGAACAACCTGTATGTTCCGGAAAAAGAAGTCCTTGGAATCCTGTTTCAAAGACTGATGAAAGAAGACCTGGGATATCCTCTCTATTTTACCAGCCTCTTTAAACAAGTCATGAAAGAAATACTCACAGATGAATTTCTTACGTCAAGAATTGAATATTACACGAAAATTGCTGAGAAATTTGAAATAAGTGATAAATCATACATTCAAAAAGAAAAACTGTTCTTCAAAAACAGAAACAAATTCATGGAAGAAATTTTATTAAAATATCTATATTCACCTGAAGACTATTTCGTAAAAGGGACAAATAATGAAACAAACAAAATCTAAAATACTGACAATATTAGTTTCTTTTTTACTGCTGTTCAATTTACAGTTAAAAGCCCAGGAAATATTCCTTGATAAGGAAACCAGTACTAAAGAGAATCAAAATATAATCAACCAAACAGAAGAGAACACTGAAGACAATGCCCTCTTTAAAAAAACAATAAGATATACCGTACTTATTGGTGCCCCTCTTTCAACCTTCTTGTTTGGCCTTGAGGCCTGGGACTGGGGAGATCAGAAAAGCCCAAGGGTGGCATATGAAAACTGGTTTGCTCACGATGCATATGAGGGAGGAGCCGATAAACCCGGACACCTTTTTGCGCACTACCTTGTTATGAGAGCAAGCTACAACATCTTCAACTATACTGAAACAAACGAAAAGAAAAAATGGCTTTATTCCCTGGGAACATCTTTGCTTATTGGAACGATGATAGAAGTTGGGGATGCCTTTACAGGCGAATATGGGTTTTCTTTTGAAGATCTTCTTGCTGACTCACTTGGCATCGCAATAGGTGCCCTGCTTGAGAAATATCCGATTGCAGATGGGTTTGTTGGTCTTAGCATTGAATATGAAAGAACACCAGGGTTTAAAAAAAAATACAATAACGCTGAACAGTTTGTTCACTTTGCAGCAGATTACTCAGGGTTAAAATTTCTGGTTAATTTAAAATTTGCCGGATTCAAAAATATTGGAGTTGATATACCTGACTTTCTGAGATATATTATGGTGGATGTCGGATACTATGCCAGGGGCTACACCAGCTATGACAGAGAATATTACAATGATAAAAAAAGATATCTTTATTTTGGGATATCAATAAATTTCGCAGAAGTAGTAAAAGATTTCTTTGATAATAAAGACAGGACCCTTTGCAGAGTCCTCCAGCAGCCGTTTAATTACTATCATGTTCCAATCAATATGGAGCATCCATACAGCCTTGATAACTGATACAACGGAGGAAAAAATGAAAAAGAGAACAGCCATTACATTTATATGTATTTTCCTCCCTGTTTCTGTTATGGCTTCATCAATTATTGATTTCATAAATGCCGCCGGCAGAGGAGATATCAAAACAATACAGCAGATGATAAACAGAGGGGTGAATATTAACAGCCTGGATGAATGCTCTTCTATAAATGCACTATACGAAGCCTCCAGAAAGAAACAATTCAAGGCTGTAAAAATTCTGATAAAAAAAGGCGCCAGCGTGAATATAAGATGTGGAATTTATGAAAGAACACCTCTTCACTGCGCATCAGAAAACGGTTCTCTTCAGATTGTAAGAAAACTAATATCCGGAGGTGCCGATATAAACGCAAAAGGATCTTTTCAGTGCACTCCCCTGCATATTGCCGCCCAGAACGGGCATACCAAAATTGTTAAGCTCTTAACAAAAAAAGGGGCTGATTTAAATGCTCTAACAGTTAATAAAAATCAACCACTTCATCTTGCTGTAATCAAGAATTATCCTGATACTGTAAAAGCCCTCCTTGAGATCAAAGCTGATCCCAATTTTCCCAACATAAATGGAAACAGCCCTCTTCATGAAGCTGCCAGATACAATCATCCCGGAATAATACTGATCCTGCTGAATCATGGTGCAGATAAAAATCTGCTGAATAAAAATGGTAAAAAAGCAGCAGATCTGGCAACTGGCGAGTCATACCTCCTTCTGACAAAAAAGCCCTAATCCTGCATATTCTCCTTTTAAATGGAACCATTCTGCTGCAATACTGGTCTAAACACAAAAAGACGGGAGAGTAACAATGCATATTAAAAACAGCATTTCAATCAGATTGATAATCATAATTATGATGCTTATATCACCGTCAGCATCCTGGCTGTTCGCACAGGAAGGCCCTCCTGATGAACCTCCCTGTGAATTCAGACCTCCGCATCCCCCTCTTCATCACAGGAATATATTCTTTGGGAACCCGGAAATACTAAAAAATGAACTGGATCTTTCTGACACACAGATAAAAAAAATTCAGTCAATAAACTTCAAGTACAAAAGTAAAATCGATGCCTTCAGAAAAATAATCATACCCCAGCAAAGAGAACTGAGAAGACTGCTGCTCTCAGAAAACGTAAGGCTTGATCAGGTAAAATTCAGATTAAAAAAAATATCTGAAATTAATACTGAAATAAGATTTCTAAAAATCAAGCACAGAATTGAGCTGGAAAAAATTCTTACCAAATCTCAGCTCACACGACTGAAGGAAGAGAAAAGGCACATGCGACGAAAAATGAAAAGAGGCCAATTTCACGGGGAATGAGATGACTGAAAAGGAATTTGCAGCAATTGTCCACGATACAAAAGACATTGTACTGTCCGCTGTTGGAAAAAATCTGGCCTCCAGATATCATGATTACATCGATGATGTTGTACAGGAAACATATTTCAGAGCATACAGGAGTCTCATAAAAAACAGATTCAGAGGCGATTCAAAGATAAGCACCTGGCTGTATACAATTGCCAGAAATGAATCATACAGGATGAACCAGAAACTCGACAAAGAAGAGGAGAAATATAAAAAATCCGTACAGAAATTTGAGACTGAAATTAAAAAACCTGAAGAATATTTCTCTCTCGAAACTGATGAACTCTATAGTGCGCTTGAAAAACTTCCGGCAAAATACAGCTCAGTTATTATGCTGATACTTGAAGGATTCTCAATAAATGAAATTTCGGAAAGGTTGAATATCAAAACCGGAACAGTTAAATCAAGAACCTCAAGAGGGAAAGAGATGCTTAACAAATTACTTCAGGGAGGTGAGATATAATGAATAATGAAGAAATCCTGAAATCAAAAATTGATGAACGTCTGCAGAACAACAGCTGGGATTTCTCCATTGCGACTGCAGTAATGGAGAAAAAGCACAAGAGAAAAAAAAGGGTTTTCTCATTTGCTCTTTCATTAAGCGCTGCGGCAGCAGTTTTTCTAATGATTTTTACAACAGTATTAAAAAACTCAGCTGAAGATAACCGCTACCACAACTTTATCACAAAGCAGGTTGAGGGAACTTACTCGTCAACAGAGCTTGACAAATACAGCTCAGATTCGATCGACAATTTCATCGACGATACTCTTGCCATGAGATAATTGCCTGATTAAAAATCAGGCAATAGCTCCACCGTCTACGACAAGCGTTGAACCTGTTGTATATGAAGCTGCACCAGAGACAAGGTAAAGAACAGCCCCTGCCATTTCATCAGGCTGAGCAAAGCGTCCCATAGGAATACTTTTAACAATCTCTTTCATAAGCATTTCATTTGTTGTCATTACTGATGAAAATTTTGTATCTGTGAGCCCCGGCAATACAGCATTTACCCTTACTCCAAACGGAGCCAGTTCTTTCGCAAAAGATTTTGTCATGCCAATCACCCCGGCCTTTGTCATGGAATAGATTCCCTGCATTGGTGCTGGCCTGATTCCGTTTATTGACGCAACATTGACTATCGAACCTCCTCCATTCTCAAGCATGAGATTAGCCCCAAACTGACACATGAAAAAATAACCCTTAAAATTAACATCCGTGGTTTTATTCCATGCTTCTTCTGTAACATGAAGCACATCTCCAAAATAAGGATTAGTTGCCGCATTATTTACTAGAATATCCAGCCTGCCATATTCTTTTCTGATCATTGCAAAGAGATTTTGTATTTCATTCATCTTCCCATTATGGCAGGTCATACATGATGCTTTACCGCCCCTATCGATTATTTCCTGTCTGACCTTATTCAGCATTTCAATTCCTTTTTCAGAATTTCTGCTTGAAAGAATAACTTCTGCTCCATTAGATGCGAGGGTTTTGGCTATTGATTCACCAATACCTCTGCTTGATCCGGTTACAAGGGCTACTTTTCCATCGAGATTAAAATTTATTTCTGACATCTTTACCCTCCAGTTTGATTATACAACTATCTGTTTATACTTTCTCAATAACTCCCAGTGCCAACCCTTCGAGTATCTTTACGGCAAATATCAGCATCTTGAATCTTTCATCCCTTGTCTGCCCATGAAAATATCTGTAATAAATCTGCTGAGCAATAACAGCAAGTCTAAAAATACCAAAGCAGTAATAAAAGCTGAAATCATCTATTTTGATATTCATTTTTTTTGAGTAAAGGTCGACAAGTTCCTCTCTTGACATCATACCCGGATAGTTAGTTGGCATCTGCCTCACAAGCTGACACGACTCCGGATCATCTCCTGTAATCCAATATGCCAATGATGACCCCAGGTCCATGAGAGGGTCTCCCAATGTTGCCATCTCCCAGTCGAGAACCCCAATTATCTCAAGTGGATTATCAGGATTAAGAATAACGTTATCAAACTTGTAATCGTTATGTATAATTGATGATTTAAGATGATCAGCGGGACGTTTGTCATCAAGCCATCCCATAACTTGTTCAAAATCCGGCGCATCAGGAGTTCTCGCGTCACGATATCTTTTACTCCATCCTTCTATTTGCCTTTTCACATATCCTTCAGGCTTACCAAAATTATCCAGTCCAATTGCTTTATAATCGAGAGAATGAAGTTTACAATGAACATCGATAAGATTTTCACAAAGCTGTGCTGCCATTTTTTCATTAAAATTCATATCTTTCGGAAAATCTTTTCTTAAGATTATTCCTTTTATCCTTTCCATTACATAAAAAGGACATTCCATAACAGAATCATCATCACAGTACACAAGAGCTTCAGGGCAATAAGGGAAAACCGGCTTAAGTGCCCGGAGTATTTGAAATTCTCTGTTCATATCATGGGCTGTTTTGGCTTTCTTTCCGAATGGTGGCCTTCTCAGAACCATCTCCCTGCTTCCAACACTTATTAGATAAGTCAGATTTGAAAAGCCACTTGGAAACTGAGAGACTTTAATTTCTCCATTGAGTTCCGGAATTGTATCTTTTAAAAAATCTCCAATCTTTTTTAGATCAAGTTCTTCACCTTTTCTTACAGAAACAGCTTTATCAACAGTATTCATATTACTCTCCCTGCTTTATTTTGTGCAGATATATCCTTCCACTATATCTGTTATGAATAAAGCATATGTATCAATTGATATTTTCCTTCCGGAGTACTTCCATCTTTTTAAATACCAGTCCTGAAGCATAGCTTTAAGTGCCGAACCGACAAGAATCGGGCTTTCAGTTTTAAAGATATTCTCCTTAATACCATCCTTTATTATATCAACAAAAACCTGTTCAGTAAAAAGTTCACCTTCTATAGCCTTTTTCTGTTCCGGCTTTGCCAAATTTTTGGATTCCATATAGGAAAAATAAAACCACTCCCGCATAACCTCTGATAGATAGAGATGAACTCTTATGGCTGTTTTGAGTTTTTGAAGAGGATCATCATCTTCTTTGATATATTCATCAAAAACCCTGGCCACTACTTCACGGGACTGAGTCTGAATGATATCAATAAGTTCATCCTTTCCTTTAAAATACGAATAAAGGGCTCCCATACTAAGACCACTTTCAGCAGCAAGGTCTCTCATACTCATCGACTGAAAGCCTTTCCTGTTTGCAAGCGACAGGGTAGCATTAAAAATGGTTTCAAGATTCTTAACTGCTGTGTTTTGCTTTTTTATCTTAATGTTTTCACGGTTAGATAAATAAATATCCCTGAAAACATCCTGCATGGATAGCTTCAAATTTTTTGTGAATTCTCTGAAATTCATCAGTTCAGCATACGATTTATCTGGAGATCTCATACTTCTTAAGAATCCTTTTCGCTATACTCGATTTATGCACTTCATCTGCACCATCATAAATCCTTGCCGCCCTCTCATGTCTGTAAAAGAATGCCAGTATTGTATCATCAGTCATTCCAAGACCACCATGAATCTGAAGCGCCCGGTCAACGACATTCTGCATTGTATTTGCCACCTTGAATTTAATAAGAGCAATATCATCCCTCGCCTCTTTTGCGCCCGCAGTATCGATTCTCCAGGCCGCATACAGAGTCATTAGCCTTGCAGCTCTTATCTCAGCTGCGGATTCTGAAATAAATGACTGTACGATCTGTTTTGAAGCAAGTGTTTTGCCGTCATACGAAATTACTCTTTCGGAAGCCCTTCGGCAAAGCAGATCAAAAGCGCGGTTGCATATGCCCAGCCACCTCATACAGTGATGAATTCTGCCAGGCCCGAGTCTCTCCTGAGCGATTACAAAGCCCTGCCCTTCCGGACCAAGAATATTTTTTTGAGGCACCCTGCAGTTTTGAAAAAGTATCTCTCCATGGCTGAAATAATCACTACCCTCATGCCCCATTACAGGAATATTTCGCACCAGATTGAATCCTTCCGTGTGCGTGGGAACAATAATCATACTGGCTCTGAGATGCGGTGGATTTTCCGGATTCGTGATAGCCATAGCAATAGCGAAATCTGCCCCGTCAGCTGCCGTTGTATACCATTTGTGCCCATTGATTATATAATCATCACCGTCTCGTACAGCTGAGGTCTCCATCATAACAGGATTAGACCCCGGCATGTCAACCTCTGTCATTGCAAAACAGCTTCTAATATCCCCTGCGACAAGTGGGATCAGATATTTTTCTTTCTGTTCGGATGATGCATATTTATGAAGAATTTCCACATTTCCGGCATCCGGTGCCTGACAGCCAAATACGTAATGCCCGAGAGGAGATCTTCCAAGTGATTCCGAAACCAGTCCATGCTCAACCAGATTGAGTCCCATTCCTCCAAGCTCTACTGGATGATTTGGAGACCACAATTGCATCTGCTTTACCATATTCTGTTTCTTTTTCAATACAGGAATCATCTCCCTAAAATCTTTTTTTAAAAATTCCGGTTCAAGGGGGATTAATTCTTTTTCTACAAACTCATCCGTTAGTTCTAATACTGCCTTCATTTTTTCAGATATTTCAAAATTCATTGATCACCTCCGGTTCTACCTTTTTATGGTTTTTTCCAGTACATTACCTGTAAGTTATAAGACTTTGATCATTGTATATTTCGAGATGACTGTATTCATTAAAAGACGAAAGTGAAAATTCATTTTCAGTACACTTCAGTCGCGTAAAAGATGCATTCAAAATCTCCCACCCCAAACGAAGTGTTTTTACAGGATCAATTCCAAGAGCCATTCCTGTTATTGCTGACACAGGACCTCCCGATGTTACAACAGCAATTTTTTTTCCACTTCCATGGCTTTGCATAACATCAGACAAACCGGATATAACTTCAGCACAAAAATCTTCCCAGGTAATAAATTCACTGCTGTTATATTTGCCTGAACACCACTCTGAAATGACTCTTTCATATATTTTCTGAAATGACTTTTTGTTTTTCAGCGCATTATCAAAATCCCCTTTCAATGCAGGATACTTTTCAAGAATCACCGGTACAAAAAATTTCAGAAGACTCATTGAATCATACTCATTGAATTCCTTCATTAAAATCGGTTCTGAAACTTTCTGTCCGGATTTTCTGAATACAGTTATCATTTCCTGAAGAGTATCCCTCTGCCGATTAAGAGTACCACAATAAAAAGAATCAAAAGCAATCCCGCTTTTCAGAAAATACTCAGCAGTAAGACTGGCCTGTCGTCTCCCTGTCTCAGAAAGCCTGTCATAATTTTCTTCTCCGAAAGAAGCCTGTCCATGCCTGATAAGAAAAATTTGACTCATAAAAATACCTCATGTTTGCATATAATCCTTTCTGACTTCGTTGTCAATTAAAAAAAAGAGCGAACGTTCGTTTTTTTAATTGACAGCAGAAATATAAATTCCAATAATAAAAACAATAGTTTTCTCAGTTCAGTTACCCTATTTTTTCAACTGAGACAACAGGGTAACTTTTCAGGAGTTTACAATGGATATTTCAGATAAAAAAATGATTGATATTGCCCAGTATGCATTTACAAGACTCGATGGAGCATGGTTCCTTGCTATTGCTGAAAAACTTGGTATTGAACAGGCATGGGAAATGGATGTAGCAGCGTGGAGCAGGTTTGCATATGGATTCGGGAAAAAAATACGGAAGGAAATAATCCCCGAACCCAAATGGCCTCAGAGTTTTTTGGATGCAGTTTTTATTATGAGCCGGGTATTAAAAATAGAAGGTCGTGAGGCAGTTATTGAGGATGACAGGATAATTGTAAGAGTTACAGACTGCGAAACACAGAAAATGATTGCTAAAGCCGGGATTGCAGACTGCGGCATAGTAACCGTCCAGACCTATGATGGAATATTCAAAGGCCTCTTTGGCAAAGATAAAAACATCTCTGTTACACACTCAAAAAATCTCAATCGGGGAGATGAATGTTGTGAGGTTATAATTGAGAACTACTCAAAGGAATAGATCATAAAATATAATCAACAGAACCTGAAAATGAAAATACTTATATGCATCAAGCCGGTTATAAACAGCAGTTCAGGCAAAGTCAGTACGCTGTCTGACCCAACACTAAAATCAGTCTGCAGAATAAATCATTATGATGAATATTCCATTGAGGAGGCTGTGAGAATAAAGGAAAAACACAATAATTGCACTGTTGATACAGTTTCCATTGGACCAGATTTTACTGATGATGCACTCAGGAGATCCCTTGCAAAAGGAGCAGACAATTCATTTCACATAACAACAGACATTCCGCTTTCGGATTCAAGGGACATATCGGGAATACTCGCTGCATTTATCAGAAAAAATGAATATGATATCATCATGACAGGAATTACATCCGAACTCAATGGGCCAGGCATAACAGGCCCTTTGACTGCAGGACTTCTTAAGATAAATCTTGCCCCATCTGTAGTATCAATTGAAACTGAAGAAAAGTACAGTTCACTGAAAATCAGATCCGAACTTGAAGGCGGCATACACCAGGTTATGACAATCAAAACGCCCTGCCTTCTAACAATTCAAAGTGGTATAAATATTCCCAGGTATCCTGTTCTTTCTGATCTGCTGCGCTCAAAAAAACAGATTATTGAAAAAATATCCCTGCAGCCTGACAGATCAATACCAATCTCAACTACTATAAAAATCACAGAAAATAAAAAAACAGAAAAAGGAATCAGACTCCCGGGAACGCCTGAAGAGAAGGCAGATCAGCTTCTTGAACACCTGCACAGGAGATCTCTGCTTTGAAAGGAAGAATATTCATAATCCCTGAAACAATTAAAAACAGTATAAGTCAGGATACAGCAGAACTTGTAGCCTGTGCTGATTTTCTCGAAAGCCTCACCGGTTATGAACCTGAAATAATCCTGCCTGGAAGCAACATAGAAAATTCTGCATCAGAGGTCTCTGCCTCAACAGGAATCAAAGTGACCGGGCTTGAAAATAATGCACTTGCAAATTACACTCCTGCTCTCCTGGCTCTTGCTCTCAGGGATTATATAAATGATAAAGATAATTATTATATAATATTTCATGATACAATACGGGGCTCTGCTGCAGCAGCATACCTGTCCGCTTTAATTAATTCCGAATTAATAACCGATGTAAAAAAAATAACTGCGGAAAAAAATTCACAATGCTTCCACTCTTCTTTCATGGAGGATAAGTATACTGCTGAAATAACTCCCTCCGGGAATAAAGTGATTCTCACAATAAGAACCGGTTCTTTTGAACCATGCACAAAGGCTGAAGGAACTGCAGCCAATTTTACTGTTACAAAAATCACCTGTCCAGAAACCGGGAATTATTCCCTTCCGGAAACAGAATCTGACGCTTTCAGGGAAAGCAGCCTGGAAGATGCCTCTGTCATAATTGCTGCCGGAAGAGGGATCGCCTCTGAAGAGAACATACCCATTATTGAATCACTAAGAGAATTATTCCCGGGATCTGTTACTGCTGGATCAAGACCGGTATGTGACAACGGATGGCTTCCGCTTTCAAAGCAGGTGGGTATAACCGGAAGGACTGTCTCTCCGGATCTTTATATTGCCTGCGGGATTTCCGGATCAAGACAGCATATTGCAGGAATGAAAAATTCAAAATGCATTGTTTCAATAAACACAGATCCTGAAGCAGAAATTTTCTCAATATCAGATTTTATTATTGTTGAAGATATTCATACATTCATTCCAGTATTAATAAAAAAATTCCATGACAGAAACAAAAGCTAAGCAACTTACTTTATCCGGGCATGCCCTATTTCCACTCAGGGTAGCAGGATTAAAATAGAGACACTGACAAGGAGAAACAAATGTCACATTATAAAAAATTATTTTCACCTGTTTCAATAAATTCCATCGAGCTCAAGAACAGGGCTGTAATGCCTGCAATGGGAACTGGTTATGGATCGAAGAACAGTGAAGTAACAGAAAGGCTTATTGCATATCTCGAGAAAAGAGCATTCGGAGGAACAGCTCTAATAATAACCGAAGTATGTGCAATTGATCCAAGAGGCAAGGGATTCCCTACAGAAATAGGAATATGGAAAGATGATTTTATCCCGGGTCTCAAAAAACTTACTGAAACTATACACAATGCAGGATCAAAGATTGCAGTTCAGCTTCATCATGCAGGAAGAGAGACATTTGAAGGCGTTACAGGACACCTGCCTGAAGCCCCTTCGGCAATACCAAGTCCTGTACTGAATCAGCCATGCGAAGAGATGAGTACTGAAAGAGTTTATGAAATCATTGAATTGTTTGGAGATGGAGCATCAAGAGCAAAAGCAGCAGGATTTGATGCTGTTGAAATTCATGGAGCACATGGCTATCTTGGAACTCAGTTTTTATCCCCCTTCTCAAACCAGCGGTCAGATGAATTCGGGGGTTCAGATGAGAACAGAGCCAAATTTCTGATCGAGTGTATAAAAAATTCCAAAAAAAAAGCCGGTCAGGACTTCCCTGTAATCGTTAGAATTTCAGCAACAGAGGCTATAAAAGGAGGATACGATCTTGAATATGCCAAATGGCTAGCACCTGAGCTCGAGAAAGCAGGTGCAGATGCTCTCCACGTATCTGTCGGAGTATATTCAACTCCCGGTAACCTCAGCATCCCCTGTATGGACACGGAAGAAGGATTCAATCTGTTCAGGGCAAGAGCAATAAAGGAAACAGTTAATATTCCAATAATCGGAGTTGGCAGAATACACGATCCCATTCTTGCGGAGAAGGCAATCAACAATGGAGATGCTGACCTTATCAGCTTTGGAAGACAGCATCTTGCTGATGAAGAATTTTTGAAAAAGACTGCTGAAGGCAGGGCGAATGAAATAAGGAAATGCCTGGCATGCAACCAGGGATGTATTGAAAGACTAATGTTTGAAATGAAAACGGCAACCTGCGCGATTAATCCATTATGCGGGAATGAATTGAAATTCAATACAAAAAAGAAATCTTCAGAAAAAATCATGATAATCGGATCAGGCCCGGCTGGTCTTTCTGCCGCAATGGCAGCGGTTCAAAACGGACACAATGTCACAATATACGAAAGAGACAATAAGGCTGGCGGCCAGCTCAACGCAGCCAGCATGCCTCCAAATAAAAAGGCATTCAAAGAATGGGTAATCTGGGCCGAACAGCAGCTTAAAAAAACCGAAACACAAATCATTTTCAATACTGAAATCAATGAATCCATTCTAAAGGAAGAAAAACCTGACAGGGTAATTCTTACAACGGGATCACTTCCTTTTGTTCCTTTCATTGAAGGCCTTGATCAGACAGACCATACCGATGCCAGAGATATTCTTCTGGGAAATACCGATATAACTGGCGATGCAGTCGTACTGGGCGCCGGATACGTGGGAATGGAAACAGCAGATTTTCTTGCTGACAAAGGCATAAAAGTCACGATAATAGAAAAAAGTGCATTCCCACCGGTAAATGCTTTTACTGCACACGGGTATTGGCTTTACAGGAGACTTAAAAAAGCCGGAGTAGAAATTGTTCTTAATGCAGAAATAACCGAAATAGTCAACAGAACCATAAATTTTAAAACAAATGGAGAGATCATATCAAAGGGCCCTTTTACTACAATAATAACTGCATTGGGCGCGTTACCCGAAAAGAACCTTGAAGAGACACTGAAAAAACTTGACATTCCTTATTTAATAGCCGGTGATGTTAACATGCCAAGACGCCTTCTTGAAGCAGTTCATGAAGGATACAAAGCAGGCATTTCAATTTAATATTTTTTCATAACTTTAAGCCCGGCTTTTTTAGCCGGGCTTTTTATTTGAGAGGGAACTTCCTTTGATTTCAGCCAGTTACTGCCCAAGCTCTCTTGAATTAACATTAATATCAAACATGTCATTTTTTATATTATCGGCTATCGAGAATGATCTTGAGAATTCACAAGAGAAGTAATAAATGCAGGTTTTAATTTTTCCTTTATAAAAATATGAATAACGCCCTTCAGGCCTTTTCACCAGCGATTCGGAAGCAGAAAGTGCCTGTTTATACCATTGCCATCCAATGACAAACAACGATAACAGTTCAACAAAAAGTCTCAAATTGTAAACAGATGGAAGATCGGCAAAGGAGATTCTTTTTACTTTTGCTGTCAGCTCTTCAATGATTTCTTTC
>CAZEJW010000088.1:0-18447 GCA_964512685.1 uncultured Leptospirales bacterium
ATGGCAAGAGTCACAAGATGCAACCCAACTGCATTCACCAGAAGGCTTTATCCTAAATCAAAATTCAAGGACATCTTTAAAGCATATGACCCTGTTCCGTAAATTCTTTATAACACTGATCTTTATTATTATTCCGGCATTCTTAATGGCAAATGAGAGTCTAAAAGAAAAGGAAAAATATGCAGACTACCTTTATAATAATGCATATTACAAAGAAGCAGTAAGGGAAAACCTGTATCTTCATTACAAGTCAGAAAATAAACCCCAAAAGGATTATTATCTCTACCGCATTGCAAGATGTTATCTTGAAGATGGCCAGTTCAGAAAAGCAGAGATAAAATTCAGAAAACTGTCCGAATCCGATACAAATCCTTATTATGCGACAGGCAATCTCTATATAAACTACGTAAGATCAATTTTCTTCCAGAAGAAATTTCATGAAGCAGCCTTTGAGGCAGAAAATTCACCCGTTTACGAAACGACTCCCAAACTCAGGGAACTTGCCGGATGGTCTTATATAAACAGAAACAACTGGCATCAGGCAGCCGGAATCTTCACGAATCTCAGCAAAGATAACAATGAAAGATATATTAAGATGGCAGAACTGCTGAACAATCCACCTGATTTCAGGCAAAAGAATCCGCTTGCAGCAGCAATAATGAGTGCATTTATTCCCGGAGCCGGACATGCATACTGCGGCAACTGGGCAACAGCTGTCGGAGCATTTACAACAAACCTTGTTTTCGGGGGCCTAACAGCATACTCAATCGTTAAAAAAGAATGGGTATATGCTGCTGTTTTCGGTTTCATGGAAACAGGCTGGTATTCAGGGAACATTGTAAGTGCGTATCAGGAAGCAAATCTTATGAACCGCAAGGTTGAAAATGACTTCAAGGTCAGATTGTCTGCTCAATTCCCTGTTGAATTCACAATCAAAAAATAAACCCATATTCAATTCTCATGTTCATAAAATTATATAATTGACAAATTAATAAAGATATTTAAAATATAAAAAAATTAATTCAATGGAGGTATTCATGAAAAAATTCATTATCTTAGCGGTCATGTTCATGTTCGTTGCATCTCTCATGACAGGCTGCACACACAGACTCGTTGACTTTACTGTAATCAGCTCAAAAAATACAAATATAAAAGGGAAAGTTGGCAAAAGAGTCAAAGGTTCTGATGGTAAATGTATTTTTATGGGATATGCAAACCTGAAAGAAGCTCTTGACAGAGCAATTGAGCAGGAGCCCGGAGCAGATGCTCTTATTGATGGTGTTGTTTATGTAAAAAACTATCCTTACTATGTAAAATACATAGTTGAAGGCACAGCTATCAACACAAAAAGAAAATAATTGCAGGAAATAACATAAAAGGGCTGATCTCAAATCAGCTCTTTTATGTATCTGTAATCACTTTTTATTTTCCAGGAATTCGACCATCTCAATCTGATTTTTCTCCCCAGCAATATCCACAGGTTTTCTTCCCCTTTTATCAGCAGCATTTATATCAGCACCGTTTTCAAGAAGAATCTTTGCAGAGCTTATCATTCCCCGGCAGGCAGCATTATGTAATGGTGTAAATCCATAATTACTTCTGGCATCCACACATGCACCTTTTTTTATAAGATATATTAACACATCTGTTTTGCCATGAAGAGCTGCATTATGAAGAGCTGTATATCCATAACGGCTTTTTCTGTCAATAACCGCACCCGCATCAAGAAGTATACTGACAAGGTTAATGTCACCTTTTGACGAAGCATAATGGAGAGGAGTATATCCAACATCATCACCTGTATTGATATATTGCGGGTTAGATGCAAGCTGTTTTACCTTTTCGGTGTCTCCTGACATTACAGCCTCGTGAAGAGGCGTTGGCTGAACACTTTCCTGTATCATATTAACTGTCGAACATGAGAGTACCGCCGGAACTATAAAGAACGAACATATTATTTTTTTTATTATTTTCTTCATTTATCCTCTCTGATTTTCAATAATGGCTTTCATTTTATTGAGTACCTTGTTGTTGAAAAGTGCCCCCTCAAGAAATCCCTTATACATGAAAGCAGACCTTCTTGCTATGAGCTCTTCATTTGTCAATTCACCATCATGGCTGTCTATTTCATAACCTTCGGTTATCGTATGAATGACTCTCTGAACAGTAAAACTAATCATATCCTTAACTGTTACTTTTTTCTGAATAAAATCATCCACTCCGGAAAGTTTTTTCAGTATGTAATCAATTTTACCCCGGTCTTTGTTCTCTCTTCCGAACTCCTCCTGAAGGTTTTCTGCAAGCACCACTGCTTTTTCAAGAGCAGGGATCAATTCATCGATTTCCTTTAGCATTTTAATAATATCCCGCGTTATATGTTCCTGAGCGGTATTGTCTTTATCCCCTGCTTGGGAAACATCCCCATATACTGAATTTATCTGAGCGTCGATATCATTGCATAAATCCGGGAGAAAAACAGTATCTGATGGTGCATGCTTAACCCCGCTTATATATGCACCATCATAAGTAAGATTTATCAGATCCGGGTCATTGCGTTTCTGAAACCATGAGAGAAATATCATCATCTTCTGATTTGTTGAAACCATTTCTGATATTATTCCCTTAACCTTTATTTCAGGCAACGCCCTCAACTGCCTTCTGTTGAACATCTCTGCTGTCATGATTCTGCCCGTTTTAAGATGAATCTGTTCATCAAGATACGAGCCCGGACAGTGGGCAAATCCCCCTGTAAAAGCCAGATCCTGCCCTGTTAAATAAACAGGGGAAGCTCCGATCCTTCTGGCAAAATCATATGCATTGGTTGAAACAGAACCGCCATGTGCGATCTCTCCCTTCTCTCCGGTTCTTTTTTCAATCCACTTCATCATTTCAAATACAATACCGGTTGTTACCACTCGTCCGTTAAACAGCCTGAAAACCGACGGATGAACAGTTGGATCAGTAACCAGAACAGTTTTATGTGTTTTGATTCCCTCAAAATATCTGGCGTTCACAACCTGGGGATCAACACACATACAGAAATGAGGTTCAATACCGTTTTTAAGAAGAATCCTGAGTGCAGTATCTACAGCAACCAGCACACATGTTTTGCTGTTTTTTTTGATAAAATCAAGACTTTTCTCAAGGGATGGTCCTGCACATATAACAAGAGCGGGGATTCCCTTAAACCTGTCATAAAAAATATTTATGCCAGGAGTACTGATGAATCTGCTTATATTTCTTGAAATATTTGAAGTCCATGTTTTTTCGAACTTTGCCAGAGTTGCAATATTCACTTCTTTTGTGGATATATAAGAGCGGCATATCTGAAGCATATTATTATAGTATTCAGGATAAATCGCATAAGAACCACGATGAGTTACAAATGTAACAGATTTTGATGCCCTGCCCTTCATTTTTGATGCGATATCATCCTCTGAGGGATCAGCAAGCAGGATAACTCTATTATCAGACAGAACATCTGTCAGATCTCTCTTATCAACAGACTTCCTGATAAAATCAAAATTTTTCTCTATTACAAGAATCTGAGAATTCTTTGAAACAGTCTTCAGTAATTCCTGAATATGGAATGCAAAACCGAATCCCAAAACAATAAAAAGATCAAAATCAGATGTATTTACTTCAGCAATAAATCTGTGAGCCTCCTTTTCAGGATCAAACCTGCTGTGTATAAAGATCTTTTTTCCATTTCCGATAAAGCATGGAATTTTCTGACCGGTTTTTGAGGTATGAATTTCTATGTCAGTAGCCTGAGTATTATGATTCAGGAAATGAGCCAGATCAGGATGCTTTTTTCTGACAAGTGAGTAATTATTTTCTCGAAAATCCATTTTTTCTCCGTATTTCTGTATTGAGACTTGATAGACCAAAGCTGCTTTATTTTCAATAAAATTTTAAACCTAAACCGGCATCAGGCAGATTAAAAACAGCAGTTAATAATTTCTCAATCGTTTTCCAGGAAAATATTTCAATTAGAAAATCAGAAATTCAGTCTTTACTCGAAAGCTTTTCCGGAAAAAAAACTCTATTATAAGTTCATCGACAAAGACATCCGGATTTATAACTCTCATTCTTTTTCATAAAATTTTTTTTGGGAATAAAACCTGAAAAAATTAACATATTTTTTACAATTTCATAATTGACACTTTTAAACTCTAAAAAAAAATGACATCAATGTTAAATGGTTATGTGGGAATAATACCCGCACAACCGGTTGTCTGACCTGACTATAAAATCATTTGGGGTATTTTTATGAAAAAACTGGAAGAAAGAATTGCTTCACTTTCATCAGATGAACAGGAAAAATTCAGAGACGTAATCAAAAAATGCAGAAACAGGCAGGATGAAATAACAAAGAACCGTATCTGCCTGGAGGAATCAGTAATGAAAATAAAATCAAGAAGAACTGATTTTAATAAAAGCGTTGATCGTTTTAAAACAGAATTTAAACGACTGATAGACTCCACAACATCCTCCGACTTCAATCAATCATCGGCGATATCTCAGGATGTCAGTGAGAATGATCAAAATACGGCAAAACCATTCATCACTCACTAGAAATTTCATTCTGTAAAGAATCTGACTTTATTATTCTTTATGATGTTTCGGCATATTTTTGAAGATCATCACAGAAAAAATCTTCAAAAATATGCTGAAAATTTATTTCAGCTTCAATTCAATTCCCTTTGCCTTTTTAAGATTGTCACCCGGTTGAGGACTCTGATAATACACCCTGCCAACACCTTTTATTCTGTAAGACAGATTATACCTGTCCCTGATTTTCACCAAAAGGTTCACTGCCTCAGCAAGTGTCATATCTTTCAGATCAGGCATTTTGCCGGTTAAACTAGAATCATCCGCCTTTGACCGGAAGGGCATATTGGCACTGTAACTTTTTCCATTATACGAATAACCCATAACGGGCAGTATTCGTTCTGCAATCGAAGAAAAAACAGGGGCTGCAACCCTTCCTCCCGAAAGTTTCTCTGCCGGATCATCAATAACGACCAGAATACATACTCCCGGATTTTTCACTGGAGCCAGACCAATAAACGATGAAATTACGCGATCAGAATAAACTCCACCCTTCTTCGAATATTTCTTGGATGTACCTGTTTTACCAGCGGCACCATAAAAATCCACACTGGCTCTCATTCCGGTTCCGTCTTGCACAACCCCCTTCATGTATTCAAGAAGTTCGAGGGCGGTTCTCTTTTTAATGATTCTTCTGCGGGAAACCGGTTCATTCTTTTTAAATACAACACCATTTCCGTCTTCAATTCTATTAATAATAGATGGAGCGATATAGACACCTTCATTTCCTATACAAGAAAAGGCTGCTGCGAGCTGGAGAGATGTAACAGAAAGCTCATGTCCAAACGAGAGAGAATACTTTGAAAGCCCTGACCATTTATCAGGGTGGCGAAGAATACCCCTTGATTCACCAGGCAACCCGGCTCCTGTTTCTCTGCCGAATCCGAAAGCACTCAGAGTTTCGTATAAATCTTTGGCCGGAAGATTTCTCACTGCCTGAATAATCCCTGCGTTACATGAATACTTAATTATATCCTTCATGCCTATCAGTCCGTGAACATGAGTACAGTTTATTGTAGTATCTGCTATCTGAACAGCGCCGGTGCAAAGGTATTTTTTATTCAGAGCTGATGGATAGTGTTCCAGAAGAGCAGCGAGGGTCAGTATCTTCTGGGTTGATCCGGGTTCGAATGAATCAATGACAGTAAAATTTCGTCTTTGAAACTGAGTTGAATTTCGATAAAAATTCGGGTTGTAATCGGGATATCTTGCAAGAGCAAGAATTCTGCCAGTGGAAACATCCATCACAATAACTGCACCCTGCCTGGCCTTTGATAATTCAACGGCTTTCCCTAGTTCTTTTTCAGAAATATGCTGCACAAAACGGTCAATAGTCAGAAAAATATTGTATCCTCTAAGTATCTGATTATTATCAACAACCGGCAGGTCACCTTTTTCTGCTCTGAGATACCCATCCATGGAGTATTCGATTCCCTCAAGCCCCCTGTTATCAACACCGGTAAAACCCAGAACATTGGATGCAAGATTATCCCCGGGATAAACTCTTTTGTATTCTTTCCTGAAATGAACTCCCTGAAGATTGAGCCTTTTAATTCTGCTTACAGTCTCTTCATCAAGTTTTCTCTTTATCCAGAGAAACTTCCTCTTTTTTCTGAAAGCCTGCTCAAGACGAGTAGGACCAATACCGACATGTGGTGAAAGTTTAACAGCAGTCCGGGCCGGGTTCCTTATTTCCGAGGGGTTGACAAAAAGAGAGCCGGTTTCAATACTCATAGCTAAAATCAGGCCGTTTCTGTCATAGATGTATCCTCTTCTGACTTCGGGCTTTTTCTTTTGAGAAACAATGATTCTGCCGGAAAAATGCAGATTGAACAGTTTTACAACAAAGAAAATTGTTATGATCATTAAAAACAGCAGGGATACATATACTCTTCTTTTAAAAACCTTTTGATTCATCCGGGAATAATTGCCTCATCAGAATGAACATCTAGTACGTTTACCGGGCAATATAGAGTTACACGGTAAACGTTAATAATTTCAAAAAAACATTTCACAATATAATGGACGGTAATCCCAATTATTATGCTGAAGTTCAAACAGTCAGGGGACTAACGTGGTTCCTATTTACCTTATAAGGCCAAACCTCGAGAAATCGAAATTCTTCAGGAACTGGTCTGTATTCCAGTAAAGTATGAATGCTTTTCCCTTAATACGCTCAATATCGAGATAGCCGAAATAACGTCCATCCATGGAATTTTCTCGGTTATCGCCGAGAACAACAACCTTCCCTTCAGGAACGACCCCCTGAATTCTGCTCTGATTGAACTCGGCAGATGTCTGACCTTTTGTATATGGTTCTTCCTGTTTTTTCCCATTGATAAAAACCGACCCATCCTTTATTTCAAAAAGGTCTCCCGGAATGGCAATACATCTTTTAATATAATCCTTGTCCTGTTCGTGAGGGGGTCTGAATATAATAATATCCCCTTTTCTGACTTCTCTTATTCCGAGAAAATCGAGATGTATTGGTTTTTCCATTCCAATCATCTGGGGGATAATAGGGCCATATGTTATCTTCTCAACGAAGAGATGGTCCCCGACAAGGAGAGTATCCTCCATAGAGGCTGTTGGGATAAAATATGCCTGAATCACAAACTGAATAATGTGCACAGCAAGGATAAGAGCCACAGTAATTGCATCAAGGAATTCCCATATCTTTCTGTATATTTTAGTCCTTTTCTCGGCCATATCATCAAAAAGGCCGGTAAGCGCAATCCTGTCTTCCTCGTTTATCAGCATCAATGGGAAATAGGTGCTGTTTGTTTTCTCCCTGATGATAAAATTACCAAAAGGGTTAACCTCGAAATAGGTAATATCTTCAACCGGAATCTTCTGGGTTTTTTCTTTGTCTTTTATTTCAATAAAAAATCTCGTAATTCTTATTGACCCGCCCTTATATTTAAAAAACTTTACTGTATGGTTTGTAAGCCTTACGCAGAAGCAGGCCGTGACCATACTGCCGATAAAGTATACTGCTATACATGGCGTTTTTACGAATGGAATGGCAACTGCCAGAAAAAGTGTGGAATAAATCAGCAGCAGAAGATAAAGAGCTCTCCTGGCAAAAAACTTGCCGGCTTCTTTGCCTGACAAAACAGGAAACTCTTTTTCTGCAACCCTGGCCTTATTGAATCTTAAATACTGAATCATCTGATGCTCCTTGAAAATTTAAACGTATGTAAAAAATTTCACGTTTTGATATACCTGCTTCTTCATCCGAAATACGCTCGTCTTTTCCTCTGAAAAAACAGTAGATTACATAATAAATCATTGTAAAATACCACATGATCAGATATAATCAGGGACATGAATCAGAAAGAAGGATTCTTTTGACTGGTGAACCAAAAGAAACAAAATCTATAATCTTATTGCATTATAAACTGGGTCTATATAAAATAGCTTTTTTTAAGTGTCTACAATTTTTTTAAAATGAAAACAATAACTTCTGCTCTCAAAAAAAACAGAACAGGGAACTCAAGCGAGATACACAGGCTTCTGAATCTGAAATCAGCTTCTGATGAAAAACTTATAGAGGCAATGACTTCACTTTGTGGCATCAATCAACTCCTTGGTTCTCTTGACAATGAAGAATTGAAATTTCTTCAACTGATCTATACTGATCACGATGGCATCACCTTTGGTGAAATCGAGAAAGCCATAGATATACCTGTAGAAAAAATTGAAAAAATTACCTCATCTCTGAGTAAAATACTGCTGATATACCCGATCAAGAACAGGCAACTTCTCACGAAAAAGATGGACAAGGTTTATGCTATTGAAGAACTGTATCAGTTAATCAGACTGAGGAACAAAGACAGTCTTGAAGACCACTTCAGAGGAGTTATATCTCAATTATGCAGAGCCATTGAACCTTTTCCCGGCCTTCATGATATAGAACCTGAAATTCTGGATTTTTTAAAAATTGTTGCCGAAAACGGAACTGTCGTCACTCTGAAAAAAACAATAAGTATTTTTGGAGAAGAAAAGGCCGAGGATCTGGTAAACCGTGCAATAAGCCTGGATCTATTGAAAACCGTTCAGGTAATCAATCCGGGTTTTACAACATACCTTTTTCTGAACAGCAAAATAGTACCTCATTTCGCAGAGTCGTTACCCGACAACTTAAATCTGCAGAAACAGGAATCAGAGAACGGCTTCAAATTTCTTGTTAACCTGCTTTTCACATACGATATCATATCAACTTCCGGACTGTTTCTGACAAAGCAAAACAATTACAGAAAAATTGACCTGAAAAGAATTGCAGAGGCACAGATAAATCTCAGAAACACAGATGGCACCATAATTGACAGCGAAGATGCCGCACACCTCTCACTCAATTTTCTGGCAAGAATCGAAGCCCTGCACATGAACAAAGACATCGCTGAAATATCCCTTAAGGATATAAAAGATAAAATTTCAAATCCTCTCAAATTTCTTGTTATGATAATTGAATCCCTGGGAAAAGGAGAGGAAGCCGATACAGACTTTCCCCCTCCATTCATACTACCGGAACCGGATGATATCAGAATAATAATATCAGCTCTATCAATCAAAGAAGGAACAACCCCCGGGTACCTTGAAACAGTACTAAAGAGCTGGAAACTTTTGCAGTCCGAAACGGGAAACAATGGATATGTTTTTTCTCAGGATGATTTTATCGACAAATACCGGGTTGCAGTAAATTTTCTCTACATTACCGGAATAATAGAATCTGACGGTAAAAAAATAACACTTTCCGAAACCGGCAGGGCAGCAGGAGAACTCTTTGGTCAGGAAAAAAAAGAATATCCTGTAAATGAATATAAGGGAAATAAATGCCTGTATATAAACGCCGACTTTTCTCTGCTAATACCAACAGAACAAATTTCAGCTGAGGCAGTTTACCACCTGCTCTCACATACAGAAATTATTAAAGAAGATGTAATCCTTCATGTTAGAATAACCAGAAGTTCTATAATAAACGCAAAAAAGAGAGGGATGCCTCTTGAGAATTTCATTGACACCCTGAAATTCTTCTCAAAAAACCAGATTCCTCAAAACCTGAATTTTCTACTCTACGAATGGTCTGAGCAGACTATCGAGGTGAAGGTGCATTCTGCAATAATTCTTAAAACAAACCAGCCGTCTTTGATTGATGAGATACTGCACAGTGGATTTTCAGAAGGAGTAATTGAAAGGATATCACCTAATCATGCAATAATAAACAGGGACTATATAGACGAAATAGTCAAGATTGCAAAAAAAAAGGATGCCATCATTTCAATGTTCGAAGACAGTTGATCTATTCGGACAGAACCTTTATTTTCCTGGGGAAATCCCAGCTCATGTACTGCTGCAGAGCCTGAATTGTCTTATCCTGAACAAAATACAGTTTATTGTTGAGCTTGACGAGCCCGCCCTTGTAGTAGGTATATTTCATCTGATGATCTATCCAGCCGATGAGTTCAACTCTTTTCCAGTTTGTTGTGGTCTTTAGCACAGGCAATTTTCTAAGGTAAAGCTCTCTGATCTGCCCATTGCGAACAGAGTCTGCAAGGATTTTTTCCCATTCCATCCAATACGCTCTCTCTGATTTATTATTTCTTTTTCAACTCATCGACTTCGAGGAGAAGTCGTTCAATTTCTTCTGCAAGATTTTGATTTACTACTTTTTCATGTTCGAGTTGTTTGTGAAGCTCTATTGCTTCCTTTCGGCTCAACTCTGCAACCTGTTCAGATGCACTCAGGATCTGTTTTGCTTCTTCAAGTTTCACGCTGGAAAAATCTATAACTGACTCCTGCGCCTCTATTACTTCCCGCGCTTCCAGCATCTCTTTCCTTCTAAGATCAGCCAGCATTTCCTCTGCGTGAATCCTTTTCTTCATATCGGTAAGGTCTTTCTGCCTCATAACAGAAAATTCTTTAATGGCATCATTAAGTTTTCTCTGTTCCCTCATCAGTCCTTTTTCATAATGAAGGATCTTTTCAAAGGCCTTTTTCTCAGTATCAGTTGAAAAAATATTTTTTCTGTTGATATCCATCAGGCCTTCATATGTTTCAATTCTGGCCTCAGCTTCCTGTGATATATATTTCATCAGTTCTCTGTATCTTTCGACAATTATTGACTTCTCGAGAAGCAGCAGAAACTCACGCTTGTCCACAGGCCGGGCAACGTATTCCAGATGGAAGAGGTTAACTGACATCTTTAGGATATTGTTGATATCTTTCTTTGCAAAAAGAACAAATTTCAAAAAACCGGTAAGCTTATGCCACTTAAGCATTTCAGTCATGAGATTTTCCGGATTGATATTCTGCAAATCAATGATAAAAATATTTATTTCGTCCTCAATAACATTAGCATCATCAAAATTAACGGCACGAAGAAGATTTACAGTTAAACCGAGTCCGCGTATTGATTCCGAAAGCTTCTCCCCGTGCTCATTGTCTGTAAGATACCATACCGAAACCTGTTCCATTCCTTATTCCTTACCTTGAAAACAAATTTGAAAATAATATCACTTTCTATTCTATCACTGCAAATAATACAACTATTTTTTACTACTGAGATACAGAAGAAAGGCCTTAACCTGAGCCATAAATATTTTATATTTAAGTATAAGCCTTAAATAATATATGCACAGCTTTTTTTATGAAAATTAAAGAAAACTGATATTGAAACCTTCAGATCCGGGAGTTACAATCACATATGATTCAACCTCTCCGGAAAGACGTGGGTCTGAACTGCGCAGTATAGCAAAATCAGATATTTCGAGAAATTCTCTTAAAATCCCGATCTTTTCCTCCAGATCAGGATTCTCTGTTTCACTGGCAAAGTAATCATCCATTAAACGTCTGAATTCATTTTTTGCTTCGGTTTCAATGCAATGATCCTTTATATGAAGTTTAACTGAAATTGTCATCGTTCAATCCTGTCCGGCTGGGTTTTTCTGTAATTATTTTTTTTGCCTAACCAATTATCGACCTTATGCCTGTTCCTCATAAGCCATATCTTCACTGTTTCCCGGGGGTCAGATTCAGATTCCCTGATCAGAAGCATTACCCTCTGAATATCCTCCAGGTTCCAGTTAAATTTTTCGAGAAAAGAGTACACTTCCGGGTAATCCTTCTTCAATCCAATCCTGGCAACCGTGGCAATATATTCCTCTTCTCCAAAAGACCTCTTAGGATCTTTAAGGAACTTAAGATCCCATTTTGCAAACATCCAGTGAGGAGTCCATCCTGCAACGATTATCCATGACCTGTTTTTAATGGCCATCCCCAACGTTTCAGCCATTCCGGAAGAGCTCCCTTCAAATACCGCCATATCTTTAATGGCATAATCAGCAAGCATTCTTTCTGTCATCCTGTTGACTCCGGAACCGGAATCTATACCATAGATAATATTTTTAAACTCAGAGCTGCTGTGGTTTACTTCATAGAGTGAATTCAATGGAACATAGGAGGGTACAACCAGCCCTATTCTTGAACCTGTGAGATTCTTTCTTACGATCTCGACATTATCCTTTACATCTAAAAGGTAAGCCTCATGAGAGGCCGGCAGCCAGGCACTGACAATAAAGTCTGCCTTACCGGTTGCAACAGCCTGCCACATGGAGGATTCACTCACTGGCAACAGGCTGCACCTGACGCCCAGCCTGTCCTGAATCACAGATGCAACCACGTGACTGGAGGCAATCTCTGATGTCCAATGAAGATATGCTATTTTGACTTCCCTTTCTGAGCCGGCATTCTCCTTTTTACAGGAAACCGAAAAAAAAACAGCACCTGTCAGCAAGAATGAAGCAAATTTCTTCATTGCCTTTTATTTACCATCCCCATGATTTCCCACGGATCTTGTTATTCTGTCGAGAATGATGGCAATAATTACAACAGCAATACCAGCTTCAAAGCCCTTACCGGACTGAAGTCTCTGGATAGCTTTCCACACTTCCCCACCGAGTCCTCCGGCACCGATCATTGCAGCGATAACTACCATTGAAAGAGCAAGCATTATTGTCTGATTCACTCCTGCCATTATCGTTGGCTTTGCAACAGGAAACTGAATTTTATAAAGCTTCTGCATCCTTGTTGAACCGAAAGCATCTGCTGCCTCAATATACTCATGCGGTACCTGTTTAATGCCAAGGCAGGTCAATCTTATTGCAGGCGGCATTGAAAAAATTACAGTAGTAAAAACCGCTGATACCGGCCCCAGTCCGAAAAAAGGAATTGCCGGGATAAGATAAACAAATGCTGGCATTGTCTGCATGAAATCAAGAATCGGCATTACCACCTTTTCAAATCTGGCATAAAAAGCCGATAGTATTCCAAGAGGAATACCTATCATTACAGATATAAATGTTGCAAGAAGCACAAGAGTGATAGTGCTGATTGTTGCTTCCCATAGTCCAAGGTTCCATATCAGCAGAAAACCCAAAAGAGTTATAGCTGTAATTGTCTTCTTTTTAGTAAGAAACCAGGCAAAAACCGTGAGAACAACAATAAAAACCAGAGGTGGAACCAGGAGCAGTACCATATTCACTCCATCGATCCCTGACTCCATAAAACTCGAAATGGCCTTTGTTATAAATGAGAAACTCTCTGTCATTGATTCTATAAGACTGTCGACCGCTTCAGCAAGTGGTAATTTAGCTATCATTTTCGCCTCCTCTTTCAGCCAGCCCGGCAATAATTGACCCTCTAACTATTACACCAAGGAGCTTGTTATTTTCATCGGTTACTGCAATCGGATATCTTATATCAACCATGAGAGGAAGAATTTCCTGAAGAGGGGTATCAGGCCTTATGGTATGTTCCTCAGATGTTTCCATTATTGAATCGAGTTCAGAAATTCCTTTTTCCCTTAATTCGTTTGCTCCTTCTGCCATAACAATGCCTTTATAGGCCCTGGCTTTATCCACAACGAAAATACTGGAGATTCCTCTCTCCTTCATAATCCTTAGAGCTGTTCTGGGCCCGTCTTTTGGATGCGTTACAGTAGTTGCCTTCACCATCACATCCTTTGCGGTAAGAACCTTTGTCATATCCACATTTTCGACAAACCTTTCAACATATTTTGTTGCTGGCGTCATAAGGATTTGTTCAGGTGTTCCTATTTGTACTATCTTCCCATCCTTCATAAGGATAATTCTGTCACCAAGCTTGAGCGCTTCATCCAGATCGTGAGTAATAAACACAATTGTTTTTTTTACAGTGTCTTCAAGGGCAAGGAGTTCATCCTGCATCTCTGTTCTGATAAGCGGATCGAGCGCACTAAAAGCCTCATCCATCAGAAGGATGTCAGGATCTATTGCAAGAGCCCTTGCAAGCCCTACTCTCTGCTGCATTCCACCGCTAAGCTGTGAAGGATAATAATCCTCCCATCCCCCCAGCCCGACAAGCCCGAGAGATTCCATCGCTTTTTTTCTTCTTTCTTCGATTTCCATTCCCTGAATCTCAAGTCCGAACTCGGTGTTTTCGAGGACTGTCCTGTGAGGAAAAAGAGCAAAACGCTGAAAGACCATACCAAACTTTCTCCTTCTTAAATCCCTCAATTCTTCTTCGTTCAGCCCTGTTATATCAATACCATCAACATAAACCTTACCTTTTGTAGGCTTGATCAGACGATTGACACACCTCAGAAGAGTAGACTTTCCGCTTCCGGAGAGACCCATTATAACCAGGGTCTCTCCTTCTTCCACTTCAAATGATGCATCAGCCACACCAATGGCACAGCCTGTTTTCTCAACGATTTCCTGCTTACTGACACCTTTTTCAAGCATGCCAATTGCTTTTTTCGTATTACTTCCAAAAATTTTATACAGATTTTCTACTTTTATTTTTACCATCTTGTACCTTCTATTTAATGTGCTTTATAAGGCCTGACTATCAAACCGTTTATAAAACATAATTATACCCCCTGGAAGAGCACTTTCAACTCAAAAATTTTTACTTTTCCCATTGGATATATACCAGTCAGATCAAAGGAGTCATTTCGGATGATGTTTTAAAAAAGCTGTTAAAATTTTTCTCATAAAATCTCCTTTTTGATTATTTTATTTTTATATACCCGTAAAAAAGTAAATATATGCATTAAGGGCAAAGGTAGCCAGCAAGAAGCATAATTGGAATAATATTATGGCAGGTGCTTCACTCGGGGTTAAAACAACGTATTTTTCTGATTATTAAAATAATCATAATGAAATGATTTAGCATCAGCAATATGTGTCAAGGGATTTTTACAGCAACCTGAAAACCAGAACACTCCCCCGGTTTCGTCAAGATAAGTTCACTCTTATGCATACCAGGCAAGAAACAATCCCTGCATACACAATGAAATATAATTTTTATAGGAAAAAAACACTGAAAACAGATTGCATTCTTAAATTAAATAAAAATACTTGCCAGAATATAGGGGTAAATATTTTCTGTTCCAAATTCCGGATACTACAGAGGATATATTTTGAAAAAAGCAACAAGAATAATGATTACTGCAATAATAACACTGACCTGCCTGTGCTTATACAAGAACGTTTTCTCATGGGGTCTTTTTAATTTCTTCACAGATACAAAATTCAGCCAGGAAGGTCTGGAAAAAGCAATTGAGTTCAATCCGGACAAAGACATCCTTTACCTGCCTGAAATCGGAGATAAGGATATTTTCAAAGCAATGAAAGACCTTTCAATATGCCGAAATCCCGAAGTCAGAAGTTTCATTTACCAGTACCTGACAAGAGGAAGAGAGTACACAATAAAATCTATTGAACGATCACACTATTACTATGACATCATTGATGAAATATTCAGTAAGAATCCTGATATACCCCGAGAAATCGCCCTGCTTCCTCTTCTTGAAAGCGGATTTAGTCCTATAGCAGTATCCAGAAGCAAAGCAGTTGGCCTGTGGCAGTTTGTAAGTAATACTGCAAAACCACTTGGTCTGAAATACAACCGATATGTAGATGAAAGACGCGATATTGAAAAATCAACATCAGCCGCAATCAGGCACCTCAGAAACATGTACAAAATATTCAACTCATGGGAACTCGCACTTGCAGCATATAATGGCGGAGGCGGCCATGTTAAAAGGGCGCTCCAGGCAAGCGGAGAAAAGGATTTGTGGGGACTCATAAAAAAAGGCGCACTCAGAAAAGAAACTGAAGAGTATGTTCCCAGATTTATTGCGCTGTCTCTTATATATAAACATCCAAGGCTCTTTGGAATTAAAGATGAAATAAAAACAGTCGAGATTCCTGAAACCGCCAACCTTGTTCTTCCTTTCCCTATTCAGTTGAATTCCATCCCGCAATTATGCGGAACTCCAATGAAGACTATAAAAAAATTCAATCCTGAATTAAAGCTCAACATTACCCCCCCCTACCAGAAGGATTACTCCCTGAGGTTGCCGGTCAATGCGAAAAAAGAGCTCATAAAAAAGAAAAAGAAACTCATGAAATACCGTTTCACAACAATAAAAAGATACACCCTAAAAAAGGGCGACTGCATTTCATTGATCGCCCGGAGATATAAAAAAAAACTCTTGATATTATCAGATTTAACGGCATAAAAAATCCAAAAAACCTTAGACCGGGCAGAGTTATATACATACCGCTATAATTCATTCAATAAACAGATGACCCCTCTCAGACAAGATAATTAATTCTTGCCATTCTTTCAGTCAAAGACATAATTGACCATTCAACACAGGGAAATTCTTCAGGAGGAACAAAATGTCAATACCAGGCGGATGGGAGCTTATTCTCATCATTGTGATAATTGCCATACTTTTCGGAGGGAGCAAAGCTCTCAATTCTTTAAAGGCAGCCGGCAAAGAAGCCTATAAAGTAAAGAAGGAAGTTGATGATATAAAAAATATCACCAAAAAACTTTAACAAGGGCTCCCGCCCGCAGCCAGCAGTTTTTCAGGAACACTGTTCTTCTCGATCATCTGAATCTATGTTTACAATACCCGGATTGTGACCCTGCCTGAAAAAAGCTGTTTCAACAATCATTATACAGGAGAAGCAAATTGGATTATTACTCAATAAAAGGCGGTAAAAAACTCGCCGGAGAAGTTGAAATTTCCGGGGCAAAAAATGCTGCCCTGCCAATCATTGTAGCCAGTCTTCTAACAGAAGGTGAAACAACCCTAAGGAATGTCCCGGACCTGAAGGATATTCGCACAATACTGCAGGTGATTGAATATCTTGGTGCTGAGACCGAATTCAAACCTGAAACCAACACCCTGAAAATCAGAGCCGAAAAAATATCCAATGCAGAAGTACCCTATGAACTGGTAAAAACCATGCGGGCATCAGTATATGTAATGGGACCTCTTCTGGCAAGAGTCGGAGAGGCTGATGTATCACTTCCGGGAGGATGCGCCATAGGAGAAAGACCGGTTGACATTCACCTTTCCGGTTTCGAAGCAATGGGCTCAACCATCGACCTTGAACACGGAAACATCAAGGCTGTGGCAAAAGACCTCAGAGGAACCACCTATACAATGAGGAAGGTATCTGTCGGAGCCACTGCCAATATTATGATGGCCGCTGTTCTTGCAAAGGGCACAACGGTTCTCGAGAACTCTGCGATGGAACCTGACATTGTCGACCTCGGCAGCTTTTTGATAAAAATGGGAGCAAAAATAAACGGCCTTGGAACAGAGAGAATAGAAATAACGGGCGTAAAAAAACTCAAACCGGTTTCGTATTCGATCATGCCCGACAGAATTGAAGCAGGGACATTTCTTCTTGCAGGAGCTATCACAAGAGGTGAAGTAACCGTAAAGAATATCGAACCTGAGCACATAAGATCTCTGGCGGATATCTTGCAGGAAATCGGTTTTTTGATAGAAGAAAATAAAAACACAATGTCAGTTAAACCATCGAAAAAGCTAAATGGTGCAATAATTAAGACCCTGCCCTATCCGGGTTTTCCTACAGATCTTCAGGCTCCTGTAATGTCACTGCTGACAACAGTTCCGGGGATAAGTGTAATAATAGAAACCATCTTCGAGAACAGATTCACACACGTTGCAGAGTTAAGAAGAATGGGCGCGGATATCATGATAGAAGGCAACTCTGCAATAATAAAAGGCGGGGCGAAACTCCTTTCTGCTCCTGTCATGATGTCTGACTTAAGGGCCGGAGCAGCTCTTATTCTCGCAGCTCTTGCAGCAAAGGGCAAAACAGAGATAAGAAGAATCTATCACTCAGACAGGGGATACGAAAATATTACAGAAAAACTCCTCGGTCTTGGAGCGGACATCGAAAGGATGAAGGGCGGCAACCCCTGACAGCCGATTATGTAATTCATAATTACAACCAACAATAAACGAAGGTAAATATATTGAAAAAGAAAAAAAGAATAGCACTCGTTGCTCACGATAACAGGAAGAAAGATCTTGTGGAATGGGCAGAATGGAATTTTGAGGAGCTGATGCAGCATGACCTGACATGCACAGGAACAACAGGCAAGCTTGTAACCGAGGCTATAAAGAAGAAATGTCATGAAAATGATATTAAATTCAAAATGAACATAACCCTCCTGAAATCAGGCCCTCTTGGCGGAGACCAGCAGCTTGGGGCTCTTATTTCAGAAGGAGAAATCGACATGATGATATTTCTCTGGGATCCAATGCAGCCACAACCGCATGACGTGGATGTAAAGGCTCTTCTGAGAATAGCAACCCTTTACAACATACCTACTGCGCCGAACAGGTCAACAGCAGATTTTTTAATAACATCACCACTTATGAAGAATAAATACAAGCGAGTATTAAAGGACTACTCCGGCTATATAATGAGAGATGTACAAATGTAGAAGAGAGTC
>CAZEJW010000089.1:0-18395 GCA_964512685.1 uncultured Leptospirales bacterium
GCAGGGGGTTTATTGGCTACACCTGGGGAGATTCGTTTAAATTGTTCAACCGGCATCAGGGTCCAAAGAGAGAAAAGAATAAAGGGTAAGGCGCCAGTAATGCCAAAATATAATTTCATGGGTTAACCTTCTTACAGGGAATAAGTCCCATTGTCTGCATTTTAGAATATTTCCATTCGAATGCTGTACGACACTTTAACCAATGTTTAGAATAATAAATTGATTATATTTACTGCAGATGTCAAGTTATTTTATATTTAAATTTATATAAAATTTTATGCCTGTCTTCTATGGATGGAGATGATTTTTGCTTCAGAAGGTATTATCAAAAAGGTCTTGATTTAATAAAAAGCTTTATTTAGACAGAGAAATGTTTAGTCATGATAAATATTTAATATTTTAACTGATTCTCACTATTTTTGCTGATAATCAGCAGAAATCATTTGTTCTGAATTATATCTTTTTTTTGAAAAGGCGGATTATGTCAAATTCTCTTGAATTTTATGCCGGGGAAAAGGCCTTTAGTCTGATAATGGATAATGGCCTTAGTCCTGATATGGTGGATATTGTTGCCGGAGCTTCAGGAGGACCCAGGTGGCTTGTGCTCAGCGGACTTGACAGGGCAATTTTTGGATACTGGTTCAGAGAAAGAACAAGGCCTCTGCATCTGATTGGTTCGTCCATTGGTTCCTGGAGATTTGCAGCGGCAGCTGCTAGAGATATTGAGTCGACAATCTCTGTTTTTGAGGATATGTATATAAATCAGAGATATTCATCCTCTCCATCTGCAAAGGAGGTCTCGGATGAAAGCCGCAAAATACTGAATGCATTTCTTTCGGATAATGCAGATTATATTTTAAATCATCCTTTCATGAGACTCAATGTTATCAGTGTAAAAAACAGGATTTTTCCAAATATGCATGCAATGCCTGCTATGCTGTTTTTTTTCGGATGTGCTGCTCTACTGAATATTGTATCCAGAAAATCACTTGGAATTCTGTTTAAAAGGGCTCTTTTCCATTCTCAGGATGATACACATTTCAAATCGCTCAATGATTTTCCGGTAGAAATTTTCAGGCTTACAGAGAATTCCCTTGAAGATGTTCTTCTGTCGTCAGGATCTATTCCTTTTGTCATGGATGGCGTCACAGGAATAGACGGTGCGTCAAAGGCTGTATACAGGGATGGCGGAATAATTGATTATCATCTGGATATCCCTTTTGCTTCTGAAAATGGTATTGTTCTGTATCCTCATTTCTTTAATAGAATCATACCAGGCTGGCTTGATAAAAGCCTGAAATGGAGAAAACCAAAATCAAAAAATGTTGAGGATGTACTCATTGTGTGCCCATCTCAGGAATTCATCGATTCTCTTCCCTGCGGGAAAATCCCAGACAGGAATGATTTCAAATTATTCAAAGGAAGAGATAATGAAAGAATAAAATACTGGCAGGAAATACAGAGTAAAAATAAAATAATGGGAGATGAATTTCTTGAGGCAGTGGAAAGTGGTAGAATTAAAAATATTCTTAAAAAGCTTGATTCCAGGTAAATGTGGATTATTTCAGCCTGTTGAGGATTTTTTCGTGATACATTAAGTTTATACCTGAAGGATTTCTCGATTCAACGAGAGTACTATACCTGAACTGTTTTTCATTTAGTTTTTGTCTCAGCTCATTCTTTTGTTTTTCATCAGTACAAGAATCGAGAAGCTGGTTAAGATTATATATACTTTTTCTAAGATCCACCTCTTCGGGAACATAACCGGAATTTTTCAGTATTTTGAAACTTGTTCTAAGATCTTCAGGTATGTATTCAAGACCATCCGGAGGAAGAGGCTTGCCTGCACATGAGAGATTGTCAAATTCACCTTTCTCCATGGCTTCTTTTATTCGTCTTTCGGCGATCAGTTCAAAAATATACATAATTCTCTCCGAAGAAATCAAACTGACAAAACAATATCTTTTTATAAAGTATTTAATATTTGTCAAATTATAAAATAAACCGGTATTTTTTCCTAAAAATATTTTTTAGCGCAAATGGAAAAATGTTTTTATCCCCGCCGCCTTTGGCGGCGGGGATAAATAAGCTTTTTTTATTATGCAATAAAGTTTAGGAATCAACATTGAAATAAACCCGGAATTTAATCTTAAAAATTTTGGGCTGGAAGGATTTTAATTTCCGGCAGGAGAGCCTTCTGTCTTTAAAGTTTCAGGAATTTTAATTGTAAATTTTACTCCATTGTCCTTCTCGCTTTCACACTCAATATTTCCGCCAAGAGTCTGTGTAACAAGATTAAAAACTATATGCATTCCAAGACCGGTTCCGCCTTCTCCTCTTTTTGTTGTAAAGAAAGGATCATATATTTTTCTTTTTTCTTCTTCTTCAAGACCTCTTCCACTGTCCTGGTAGATAAGTTCGATCGTATTTTCATGATGAATAACCTTAATGAATATTTTCCCATTATCAATATTCTCGAATCCATGAATAAGTGAATTCATTATCAGGTTTGTTATTATCTGTGAGAATGCACCGGGATAACTGGTTATTTCAATATCTGCCGGTATATCGCTTTCAATGGTGTGACTGGTTTTTTTGAACCTGGGATGAAGACTGGTCAGTATTTCATTGATATATTCCTTCAGGTTAAAATTTCTCTGTTTTTCGCTGGATTGATCAACTGCCACCTGTTTAAAGCTTTTAACCAGTTCTCCTGAGCGAATAAGATTTTTGAGTATTGCAGAAGATGTCTCTTCTGCAATACCAAGATAAGATTCAAAATCTTTTCTTTTAAGGCTGTTTTCATCATAAAGCTTTTTAGCTTTTTTAGTTTTTTCTTCAAGAAGAGATGCAGCTGTAACGCCCACTCCTATTGGTGTATTTATCTCATGAGCTACTCCGGCAACCAGAGCTCCAAGGGCGGCCATTTTTTCTGACTGAATGAGTTTGTCCTGAGTTTCTCCAAGCCTTTTCAGTGATTCAGTAAGAGTTCTGTTTGATTGTTCAAGCTCTATGGTTCTGGTTTGTACCCTGTTTTCAAGTTCCTGGTTGAGTTTAAGTATTTCTTCACGGGTTTTTTTCTTTTCGGTAATATCCCCAACAACTGAGAGAAGGCACTTTTCTCCATCGATTTCAATAATATCTGCTGAGAATTCACATACACGTTTATCTTTTGATTTAGGCTTAAGAATTATTTCATTGTTGGTAATTTTGCAGCAGGAGAGAAGTTGATTTTTTATTGAATTACGATCTTCAGAATTAATGAAAAAATTTAGTTCGGATGATGTTTTGTTTATTATTTCATCCCTTGAGTATCCTGACTGAGTAATGAAACTGTTGTTGACTTCCAGAAATTTCCCTTCGTCAAGGGTACTGATTGACATGGCATACGGATTAGAGTAAAAAGCGCGTGAAAATTTCTTTTCGGATTCAAGAAGAGCCACTTCAGCTTTTTTCCTGTCTGTTATGTCATTAACCAGAATCAGGGATGCTTCCTGGTTGTCCCACATGCACAGTGCAACATTTACCTCCATCCATTTGTGACTTCCCGAGCTGTGAATAATCCTGAAAACATACATAGATGGAATTTTTTTTCTTTGGGCTCTTAGTCTGTGTCTGGAGAGAACCATTTCTTTGTCTTCTTCATGAATATAATTAACAAAATGGCTGTTATTAATTTCGTCTGTTGGATAGCCGAGGAGTTCAGCCATTGCAGGATTTGAATACTTGATAACTTCATTCTGCACAATCATTATCCCTTCAGTTGCATTTTCTACAACAAGCCTGTATTTTTCTTCTGAAAGAGCCAGAGCTTCCTGGGCTTTCTTTCTCTCTGTTATGTCATTTACTATCAGCAGCAGGCATCTGCTGAAGTTAAGTTCGATTATTTCAGCAGAAAAGTTAAAGAGTCTGATTTCTCCGGATTTCATCCTGTATGATATTTGATAGTTTCTGCATTTTCCTGTTTTTATAAGACTGTTATAGATGATTTCCCGGTCAGAAGGATTGACATAATAGTTTAATGTAAATGCAGTATTTCCTATATTTTCTTCACGTGAATAGCCTGTTGTTTTAACAAAGCTTTTATTTACATCGATAAAACATCCTTCTTCAAGAGTGGTTATAGCCATTGGATTTGGATTTGAGTAAAAAGCCCTGGAAAATTTTTCTTCACTGATCATCAGTTCCTGCTGTGAAGATATTAGTTCTTCATTAATTGCTTCAAATTCCTTGTTGGATGCAGTTAGTTCTTCATTCTGGGCCTGTATTTCTTCAATCTGTTCAAGAATTTTCATCTCAGCTTTTTTACGATCGGTTATATCAAAGGCTGATCCCAGCATTGCCGGTTGTTTATTGTACTCAATATGGGCTGCTGAGAATTCAACCCATCTGGTTTCATTATTTTTGGTTAAAAATTTAAATTCGTATGTTGATTCTGTATTTTTTCCGAACTGTCTGGCTATCCCTCTTTGCTTAACGATCTCAGCAAATGAAGGATGAACAATGTCATAGAAATTTTTATCCTCCAGGTCTCTTAGTTTATAGCCTGTCATTTTTTCAAATGCAGAGTTTACATAGCTGTAATGGTTGTCCTGCACAATGAAAATCGCTGCACTTGTCGTGTCCGCCAGAACCCTGAATTTCATCTCGCTTTCAATCAGATCGATTTCTGTTCTTTTGGAGTCAGTAATATCCCTTACAATGGCAATCGCTTCATTTTCATTTATTACTGCTATCCGGCTCTCAAAATACAGGGGCATCTCATCGGATTTGATTTCATAGTTGTAAGAAAATGGTCTGTTGGTGTCAAGTGCCCGGTTAATATATGAAAGGGCTTTCTGTGATATGTGATCCGGGAGGTAAGAGGAGATTTTTTCCCCGGTCTTGAGTAATTGATCATTATAAATTTCGTTAACAGATCCCTTCTGTGTTAGTATCGTTCCTTCTCTGTCAAGGTGGAGCACCAGGTCCGGTATTGAATTAAGAATTGCTCTGTTGTGGTTTTCGCTTTCGATCAAAGCAAGTTCTGTTCTTCTTTTTTCTGATACATCTCTGCAGAAACCGTAAAATCCCACGGGAATTCCAGTACTGTCGTTCAGGAGATAGGCTGAGAGTTGAAGATGCACTATTTCTCCTGATTTATGAATTACTTCATAGTCATTGATTCTTGCTTCTTTTCCTGTTTCGTATATTTTATTAAAAATCCGGTACATGGCCTCAGCAGTTTCAGGAGTCGTATAATCCCTGTTATTTAGACCGATCAATTCGTGACAGGTGTATCCGGCCAGTTTGTAGAATGCATAATTGAAATAGGTCATGTCGCCATTGAGGTCTATCTCGAAGTATGGTTCATCCAGAAGATCCAGAATAATTCGTGTTTTTTCATCAGCGCTTCCGATGAACTGGGCTTTGTGAAGCTGCTGCAGTTCGGCAGCTTCAAGCTCCTGCATCCTGCGCTGTCTTTCGTTTTTGAGTTTTTCTCTGTTTTTACTCGAATCGTTCATTATTTACCTTTATTCCTGGAAAACGGAGATGATGTATAATGACTCTTATGAATGATTATCGGTGCGAATGTGACTAATCAATAGAGCGATATTAATTTTATTGTCTTTTCTTCGAAAGTGTACATTTTCTCTGTATATTCTTTATATACAAAGAAACAAATGGCTGGCAAATAATTTTTATATTTTTTTTTGTGTTTAAGGCTTTTGGGGATGGAGAGGCGGGAAAAAAAAATTTTAATATTGAATTGACTCCTTCTTTGGCGGGAGAATACGTGTTATATTGAATAATTAATGATAAAAAAGGATGAGAATATGATCTATTTTGCTGCACCTCTTTTTTCCACTGCCGAGAGGGATTTCAATAAAAAACTGTCTGCCGAGCTAGCCAATCACATCCATGATGAAATATTTCTCCCGCAGGAGAAGTGTCATAAATGCGGAACCCCGGAAGAGATTTTTGATACCTGTATTAAAGGACTCATTGATTCGGATACTGTGATTGCAATACTCGATGGTGCGGATTCAGATTCCGGAACATGCTGGGAAGTGGGCTATGCATATGCAGAGAATAAAAAGATCCTGGGAATAAGAACTGACTTCAGGGGATCAGGAGATGATGAAGGCCTGAATTGTATGATATCCGGAAGCTGTTCAGCAGTTCTGTGTCTTTTTTCACATCTTGAAGAAAATCCTGTTGATGTAATCGTTGATTTTGTGTTAAAGAATCTTTAGGGAGGCTTGTTGGGGGATGATAGTAATTTACAGCAGCAGGCTTTTAAGAGTATTAAGCATTGGTTCGGAAAACATAAGTGGAATGGCACTTTTTCCTTTTATTATACTTAAGGATGAAATAAAAAATACAAGTGAGTCCAGATATACAATAAATCATGAAAGAATACATATCCGTCAGCAGGTTGAACTATTGATTTTTCTTTTTATCGGGCTGTATTTTTTTTCCTATCTCACTAACCGTCTCAGGGGGTGTTCGAGAAGCAAGGCATATCTGAATAATGTATTTGAGAAAGAGGCGTATGATAACATGTATGACCTGAGGTATCTTAAAAGAAGAAAATCCTTTGCTTTCTTTCAATATTATTTCAGAAATATTGGGTATTGATTCAGGAGAAAAAAATGAGTGCAGCTTCAGATGAAAAGAGTGAAGAATTGAAAATTGATTTCGGATCTGAAGTGGATCTTCATCATTTTCATCCCCGCGATACAGGAAAGATCATTGACGAGTTTTTTTCTCAGGCAGAAGAAAAGGGCATAAGCAGGTTGAGAATTATTCATGGCAAGGGACGGTCGCAGAAAAAGATTAAAGTGTATTCTATTCTTGAAAAACATCCGAAGGTTGTCTCTTTCAGGGATGATGGTTCAAACTGGGGCGCAACAATTGTAATAATGAACTGGAATGAGAACTATGAAGAATGAAAAAAAATATTCCCTTGTGATAAATCATGGGATAGAAAAAGGCTTTGAAAAACATGAACTGGAAAAAAAAGAGTTCATCAGAGAAATTTCGTTTATGCTGAAAGAACCCAAAAAAATTTTTTTGGGGCTTGGTGATTTTCTTGAAGTTGGTGACTATAATCAGTTGCTTGATTCAATTTTTTTCGACAAGGAAGGGGTCAAGTTCGAAAATATACTCGATCGCAATAACAGAAAGATATCCGAGGCCGGGAATGTTCCTTTTTCATTTTTTAAACTGGCAGTCTATTTCCCTGATTTTCTTCTTAAAGAGGTGCCGGTTTCATGTGTATCCATGATTGGAGAAAAATCCAGGCTTTTCCCCGGTGCGGAAGTTTTCATCCATTATATAAAAGACTACGATCCTGTTGTGTTGAGTGCTCTCCCGTATGAAATGGCAATTGAATTTGTCAAGAGGCTGGGATTGGGCGATGGGAACCTGATATCAACTGAGTATTCAGTAAAACAGAACGAGAGCAGGAGAGATGTATATGCGGGGGGTGTGGACCGGTTCATATCCGGAGACAGAAAGAGTATCGAAATTGAAAAATACATGTCCAGGCATTTGTTAACAGAGGATGAGGTCCTCTACATTGGAAGAGGTGAGGCTGGTACAAAGACATTTTCTACTGTCAATTCGATTGCATTTAACCCTTCAAGTGGCGTTATGCCAGAGTCGAGGGTTACGCTCTATGGTTCAAGTCTTGAATCCCTCCTTGTTCTTCTCAACTATAAAGGGGTTCTGGAAAAATTTTTACTTACAGAATCAATGGAAGATTATATTCCCTCTCTTGTTGTTTTTTCAGAAGTTAAAGAAAAGTCAGATGACCTCATGCAGCTCGAACTAAGAAATCTTCAGCTTCAGAATAATATAATCGGGCAGATTATCGAACATTCGGCTGACAGTTACCTGTCGGTAGAAAGAGAGATAAACGTTGCCTTCGGGGGATCATCCATCAACATGAAGGCGGTACGTGAGATGATAAGCAGCAGAATGGAAGTGTACAGAAAAAATCCTCAGGAGCTTGTCAAAAAAATTTATGGAATGGCAAAAGAGAGGTATAAAAATTATTGTCAGATTGATTAATTTTCAGTGGTCTGACGTTTTGAATAATGATTCATGCTTACCCATGTTTGAAAAAAATTGAAGTGATGATTTCCCGATTATACTGTTATCTGCATCATTGTCCGGGGAGGTGAATAATTCATGACTTACCGGATAGTCACATGATGAATTATTCACGATGAGCGCTTTTGTCTGTTCGTGATTTTCCCTTTCATTCGGCCACTGAGATCCTGAGGAGATATTTATTTTTTCAGCCACCCCATATATTTTGTTTTCAGTTCCCTGTTCATGATTTTTGCAGCATCTGGTTTTATTTCTTACCCGGATATAGTTCCCGTCGGTTTTCAGAATTCTGAACTCTGATACATCTTCGCATCCAGAAAGAATTTTCTCTCTGTGCTTTTTAAAGATATCCATATCATCCGGATGTACCGGTAAAGAATCTTCAACAATAGTAAACAGTTCTCTTAGTGTTATCCCTGCGATCTCTTTCATGTTCTTAGAGACCCATTCAATCTCGAGGGTTCCGTTTGATAATGTGGTAAGTACATATGAAACATTATCAACGAGATTGGAAAGGATTGTGAAGTTTTCATCATTGTTTTTATATTTAGTGATTCTCCTGGCAATGCACTGAATCCCCTGTATGGTTCTGTCTCTTCTATAAACAGGACGGCTGAAACAGGAATACCATGAATAGAAACCGGATGCGGTTTTTAGTCTGAATTCATATTCATCTGAATATCCTTTTATGGATTTCTCAATACACTCCATTACCTTTTTTTTGTCATCAGGATGAAGAAGGTCCGTTATTTTTTTCCCTGCCAGGTAATCTGAATCGTATCCTGAATCCCTGATGAACCCCCTGTTTATCTCTGTGAGAATACATCCGGAATTTATATAAAAGATCATATCCTTTGCGTTCTCAAATAAATCCCTGTATCGAGCCTCTTTAGCAATAAGGGCAGATTCAGACCGTTTATAGGTTGTTATGTCCGTAATGACGGTTATAAACCCGGCAATATTGTCCTTTTCATCAAAGCGGTAGTCCCAGTCAATCTGAACGTCGAGAAAAGATCCGTTTTTTCTCTTGATCTTGTTTGTATAGCTTATAACAGGCTGGTGTGTGTCAACAAAAAGTTCAAGCTGCATTGAACTCTTTTCAGATTCAGGGGTAAAGTTTCCAATCCAGTTTCCGATTATTTCATCGATTGAGTATCCGCTCATATCCAGGAATGTACTATTGCAGAAGGTTATTTTGCCATCCAGGTCATGTTCGATTATTCCGTGGGAGATGTGTTCCACCAGCCTTTTGTAGCGCATCTCACTTTCGCGAAGCTGGTTTTCCAGAGCATTTCTGTGAAGGGCGGTTTCGATTGTTGTGTAAAGGTCATTTTTACCAACCGGTTTTAAAAGATAACCATATGGTTCGGTTTCGATAGCCCTTTTGAATGTCTGCTCATTTGTATGAGCTGTAATATATACTGCCGGAATGTTGAGTTTTTTCTTTAGTTGTTTGACAGCGTTTATACCGTCAATTTCGCCTTTTAACTTGATGTCCATGAGTATCAGATCAGGAACCAGCTCAATAGCTTTTTCAACAGCTTCTTCGCCACTAGAGACAATTGCGCATATTGAATAGCCCAGATTGGTCAGTGTATTCCTGATATCCATTGCAATGATTGATTCATCTTCTGCAATCATGATTACAGGTTTTTTCATGTTCTCTCCGGTGCAGGGTTATGTCATATTTAAGGAATTCTTATTTATAACCTGAAACCGGATTTGGATCAATAATTATTATGCCCGGAAAATATTTTTATTCTTTTACAGGTATTACTGATTGGTTTAATCGACCCATACAATGAATTGAAAATTTTTTACTTTTAGTTTTTCAATTAGTTTTTTCCATTTTTTGTTTACTATTGCACCTCTCATATCTGCATTAAGAAGGCGGGCTGATTTGATCTCTGCTCCGCTTAAATCTGACCTGAACAGAAGTGTTCCGGAAAGATCTGCTGATATTATTTTTGCACCTCTCATATCTGCTCCTGACAGGTTTGCATCTCTTAGATCAGCAGATGTCATATCCGCATTTACGAGTTTTACATCTGACATGTGGGCTCCTCTCAGGATTGTGTTTACGAGTATGGCATTCGAGAGGTCTGCTTTTATCAGGTTTGCTTCAGAAAGATCAGAGCCGGTAAGGTCTGCTCCCCGAAGGTCGGCTGATTTCAGATATGCTCCGGACAGATTTTTTTTATTGAGAACAGCTTCTTTGAGATTGGCTTTTGAAAGATCCTCTCCCCTTGATGTTCTGTCATAATCTATCTGACTGTATTCTTTTGAAGCACATCCTGTAAGAATAACCACTGCTGTGAAAAACACTATAATTATTTTTCCCATTGAGTCCTCCACCTGTTGGATTATACGGGCTTACTCAACCCAAATTATTTCTTCAAAATTTTTGACCTGCTGCATCCTTATAAGCTCTTTCCACTGCTTGCTGATTATAGTGCCATACATGTCGGCTCCCTTGAGTTTTATTTGTATAAGATTTGAGCCGCTAAGATCAGCCTTACCAAGATTGGATTTCCTCAGGTCAGTATTTTTAAGATTTGAGTTTCTAAGAGATGCGGATTCGAGAATTGCCCCGTAAAGCATTGCCCCCCTGAGGTCAGCATTCCTGAGATCTGCTCCTGTGAGATCTGCACAGAAGAGATTCGCACCCCTGAGATCGGCTCCCCTGAGATCAGCTCCTCTCAGATTTGCCTCACCCATATTGGCTTCTTTAAGATTTTTACCTGATAAGTTTTCATCTCTGAGATCTTTGTACATATAATCAGCTGCGCATGATATCAAGCTCAATGCAAAAAGGATTGATATAAAAAATATAATTTTCTTCATGTTTTAATTTGGCCATTGTTTTAAGTTTTCATCATTATTTATTATCGGAAGAAAGTAATCATCGTTCAACAAAGATTAATAATGGAGGAACGGAAAATACAGAACAGTGTTATTCGACCCAGATTATTTCTGTGATATTCTTTACATCCTGTGATGAAATGAGTTTTTGCCATTTTTGGCTGATAATCGAGCCTCTCAGGCTTGCTCCCTTGAATTGAACAGAGCTGAGGTCTGCAAAACTCAGGTCAACCTGTATTACCAGAGCGTTTTTCAGATTTGTGTTTTTAAGTGTTGCTCCCCGCAGATTGGCATTCCTTAGATCCGAAAATGAGAGATCCGCATCCGTAAGGTTTGCGAATATCAGAGTTGCTTCACTTAAATCGGCCCCCCTGAGGTTGGAACCGCTTAAGTTGCATCTGTTGAGATTTGCTCTGAAAAAATCTGCCCCGGAAAGATCTTTTTTACTGAGATCCATCCCTCTGAGGTCAGCAGAGCTGAATTTTTTTGTTATCATCATCGACTCAGGGGAGTTCCCTTTGCTGATTTCACTATCTTTTTTTTGCAGATGGAAAAAGTTCGAATCTGTGTCTTTGGTATGGTTTTCGTTTTGACAGGTTATAAAAAGACAGATTATGGATAGAAGTGAAAACAGCAGCTTTTTCATTTAATCTTCTCCGGAATTTAATCTTTATGCAAAACCTGATTTTATAATATATTAAAAGGTTTTATGAATCAAGTTCTTTTAAAGAGGTGCAGCATTCTCCTGAAGCAAAAACAGGCAGGCTGATAACCTCTTTCTGTTTGCTTAAAAAAAATTAAAATTTGACCAAATTATACAAAAAAAATGACTGATTTTTTTTTACTGAGTCTTTTTTATCAGTATAAATAATATGGGCCAGGAAACGAAGAATAGAATCTATGCAGAAAAGGCGCGTGACGGAATCACTATTCTAATCGCAGGTGCAGGATCAGGTAAAACATCCACTCTGATTAAAAGAGCTGTTTCATCTCTTGATTCTCAGTGCCGGGAGGAGGAGGTTCTCATCCTTGCGTTCAATAGGGGTGCGGCCCGTGAAATCAGGGAGAGGCTCTTTCGAACTCTGGGTATTTCAGGTATTGAGGTATATACCTTTCATGCATTTGCATATTTTTTGCTGAAAAAATATGCAGTTCAATTTTTAAATTTTTCAGGTTTCAGTGTCTTCCCTGCAATCATTGATGAGGATGAAGTTATAAGTATTATAAATAAAGCTGTTGAAACAAAAATCAGATTATTCAGAGGACTGCCTGTGCCTGTGATCACTGATATTGTAATGAATATTGATTCATTACCTGACTGGATATGGAAAAAACTTTATGTGTCCGGAATCAGTGAAGAGATCATTGCTTTATCAGAATACATTAAAGACTACAGGGTAGAAAATGGAGTAATAACCTTTGATGAAATAATTGAGTATGCAATCAGCTTTTTGGAAAGCAGGAGAGATATTCGTGAAGAGGTTATGAAATCATACAGGTATATTCTGGTGGATGAATTTCAGGATCTTGCAGAGTCAAATTTCAGACTGCTCAGGACTGTTTTCGATGAAAAGAACTGCAGTCTGTTTGCAGTAGGAGATGACTGGCAGTCTATCTACGGGTTCAGGGGGGCACATATAGATTATATTCTCAGGCCCGGCAGATATTTTATACATCCGGAGGTAATTAAGTTCAGGTTAAATTGCAGGTCAAAGAAGGAAATAGTATCACTTTCAAACTCATTCATTAAAAAAAATAAAAAGAGGACAGCCCGAAGGATTCTTTCTGCCAGGGGATCCGGCGGCAGAGTTATACACTATCACGTAAAGAATTTCGAAGAGGAACTTGGTATATTAGGAGAGATCATTTTAACAGTGAAGAGAGAATTCAACGGAAGCATTGGAGTTTTGTACAGAAACAACTGGCAGGGTGAAAGAATACAAAATCACATTGAGAGTCATCTCAGGGAAAATATTTCTTTTATGACATTTCACAAATCAAAGGGGCTTGAATTTGATAGTGTAATACTTGCAGGAGTGAGTGACAGAATAATTCCTGACAGGATGTCTGATGTTGAGGAAGAGCGAAGACTTTTCTATGTTGCAATGACCAGAGCGAGAGACAATTTAATCCTTGTTCTGCACCATGATGAAAAAGGCAGGCTGGGCCGGTTTGGAAGAGAACTCGGATTTTGATATTTAGTCTACCCATATGATATAACGGAAGTTTTTAACGCCCTGTCTTTTTAGAAGGTTTTTCCATCGTTTATTTACCACGGCTCCTCTGAAATCTGCGTCACTGAAATTGGAGTTTATTATTTCTGTTGAGCTCAGGTCTGTCTGTTTAAATGTTGAGCCTTTGAAGTTTGTCTGGTCGAGATTTGTGTTTCTTAATGTTGAATTACTGAGATCCGATTCTGTGAAGTCACTCTCTGAAATTCTGGAGTTTTCTATTGATGTGTCCTTCATGTTTGCCTTGTAAAGAATCGCGCCTCTAAGGTTGGTGTCACTGAGATCGGCACCTGAAAGATCTGCCTGGCTGAGATCTGTGCCAACCAGAATAGCTCCCCTGAATGAAGCCTTTTTCAGCCTGGCATTTCTGAATGACGTTCTTATAATCCTGGCGCCTGCAAAGCGGGTGTTGTTGAGATCTGCATCGTTGAAGCTGACATTGGTAAGGATCGTTCCTGTAAAGTTGCACGATTCAAGCTCTGCATTTTTGAAAACAGAACCAGTGAGATCAGATCCGCTGAAGTCTGTTGCTGATAATTTCTCCGAGGTGAAATCTTTATTTGTAAGGGTTGCATTTTTGTAAGTTTGTTTTTTTTCTTTTGCTTCTGTCTCTTTTTCAGCTGAGAGGGGTTTGTTCGTAAAGGAATCTTTGATCGATGAACATGCTGTGATATGGATGAGCGTTATGATAACGATAAACAGTAAGATGGTCCTGTTCAAAACATTTCTCCTTGCCTTATTGAATGATTATTTCATGTATTACAATTTTTTTAATATTCTCCTCAATAATCAAGCTGATTTTTATGGATATTTCCTTTTTAAGTGTGTTGAGGTCCTGAATCGAATCCATGTCACTTGATTTTTTCTTTTTTATCATCTCAGATATTCCGGAATTGATCTTATCCTCATTGGCTTTGATTTTTGTAATCTCTGCTGGTGTACACTCAGCAGACAGACTTATGTAACCGAATTTTTCAGGTGAATCAGCGGTTGAAAACGAAATTGTTGGAAGATGGAAGAAGGTTTTTGCTGATTTGCCATCCCTTGACAGCTTTTGAGTATCTTTTGAGCATGAGATTGAAATGGCAGCTGCTGTTGCCAGGATTATGATTGTTTTGAACATTGTATTTTTTTTCATGCCTAACCTCTTTTTTTAGCGGATGAAGATTGAGAATTCTAGCCTGATTTACCGTAATAGTCAAGCGCTATAGTTGTGTGTTTGATTTCTTGTTTGTCTTGTTTAAATTTCCTGTTTTATATATAAAAAAAATCATAGATTTTTGTAATTTACATTGACATTATCATGCGCAATTGTAAAAAAATGAAATCAGTAATGAGGATAGTCAAAGTATGGTGGAGGATTATATATGGACAAAGCAATTTCTGATTTTATGATTGAGTATCATGTTCTTGTTAAAAATGTAGTTTATATCGGCAGCTTAATCTGTGGTTTTGTTATTCTTGCCGGATGTGTCAGGTTCGGAATAGCTGTCAGCAGAAGAAAAAAAGGCATTTATCCGCCAGCAACAAGCATGGAAGAACATCATTGATGTTTCAGTCACAATTTATTGTAATTATTAAAAATGCAGCATGAGAAGAAGTTTTACTCTTTTATTGGTGCTTCTTCTCTGTTGCACGGTTTTCTCTGAGAATAAACAGGTCTATGGCCCTGTTTCTGCTGCTGGTTATCTCTCCGGCCGTTTTGATCCATCAAAACATCCTTTGTTTGTAAATCTTTCGGATTATGGAATTCCTTCCAGAAAAGGTTCATATCTCAGAAAAGAGACTGCCATTTCATTGAAGAGAATGCTGTCTGATTTTACACGGGAACATCCTTCTGTAAGGATATTTGTCAGAAGCTCTACTCGTAATTTTTATGCACAGAAATATATCTGGGATTCCAAATGGAAGGGAGAGATTAAAGTTGAGGGAAGAAATTTATCGACAATGAAAAATCCCGCTAAAAAAGCCCTTGTCATTCTTCGTTATTCATCTATGCCCGGAACATCCAGACATCACTGGGGTACTGATTTTGATATAAACAGCCTCAATAACCGTTATTACGAAAAGGGCGATGGAATTATCATCTATGCCTGGCTTAAGAAAAACGCTTCCAGGTACGGATTCTCTCAGCCATATATATCAGGCAGAAAAAAAGGCTATCTAGAGGAGAAGTGGCACTGGTCATATCTTCCGCTTGCATGTGAATTTTTAAGAGACTGGAACAGGCATTATGAAAAAAAACCGGCTTTCTTTGTGGGAAAGGGTTTCCTCGGCTCAACACAAGTGCATAGGCTGGCGCCTGAATATGTTAATTCAATCAATCCGGATTGTATTCGTTGAGGTTAAAGAGCAGCTCCGCCCTGATCCTTTCCTTTTCTCTTGCCGGAACAGATCCGGCTTTCTTGAAATGACTGGTTAGTGTACGGAGAATGTTTATTTCATTTATGAGAAGGCTGTAATAGAACCAGTCTCTCATTAGTTCAGCTGCAAATTTGATTTCATATTCATTTAGTGTATCTCTTGCCAGGCAGGAAAATTTTTTGCATGTATTATTGAAGAAATCGCATCTTTCCTTCCTTATAAAATAAGGGTTGCTATAGGCAAGGCAGCCAACGACCTGTCTGTCCTCATATATATATCCAAGAAAAGGACATTCTGTTCCTTCATCTACTCTTCTTGGAATCAGATTCAAATCATTGTTGTTTTCAATCGCTTTTTCGTATCCTATTGTGTCACAGCCAAGGCTTCGATACAGTTGCCCCCTTTTTTTATAAACATTATCAATGTTTTTAAATTCGGGACTGAAGTTGTGACTGCCGCAGCAAAGTGAACAGGAAGCACTGAAGCCTGGCTGGCATATATTTATTTTTTCATTCATTATTGTCTCATTCGTGAAACCGGTTTTTTTCGGCATATGTGTGTCCGGATTACCGGTATTGAGTTGGTTGAGTTTGTGTTTAAAAGTCAATTGTTTTTATATTGACTTTTAAATGCAGCAGGCTATATTTTTATATCTTTTTTTTGTGAGGTGGGTGTGTCTGTTCAGCTCAGGGTTCTTGAAACAGGTTTATCGGATATTTTTTACAGAACCGGTAGTTCGCAGAAAACACCGGGGCTGATGTTTGTGCATGGTGCCGGAGGAGATTCCAGGTTTTTTATGAAGCAATTGAGATATTTCGGCAGTTTAAGAAAGACCATTGCTATAGATCTGCCCGGACATGGCAGGTCAACAAGGACAGGCCTGCCGGTTGTCAGGAATTATATTGATGCCATTGTTGATGTAGCCCGAGCAGAATCAGCTTTTCCTCTGGTGCTGGCGGGGCATTCGATGGGGGGGATGATCTGTCTCTGCTTTTATGAAAAATTTGCCGGGCTTGTTGATTCGATGGTTCTTGTTTCAGCTTTCAGCAGGCTCGATGTGCCTCAAGGGATATATGAGTGGCTGGAAAGAGATCCTGCGGGCTTTGTCGAAATGATGACCGGTTCGGTGTTCAGCTCGAGGATTGCCTCAATAGCCAGGGGGTTGAGGGGGCCGGGAAGTTCGATAGATCCGGAAGTACTGAGGCGGGATATTGAAATATGCGGGAAAACCGACTGTTCTGCTTCGTTGAGTGGTATCAATGTTCCGGTCCTCGTTATTGGTAATCGTTTTGACAGGATAGTCTCTTCTGGGCATACTGAGTACCTTGCGGATAGCATTAAGACGTCAGGACTGGTCCTTTTCGATCATGAAAGTCATGTTCCTTTTTTTGAACAGAGCATGGAATTCAACGGGCTGGTTGAATCTTTTATTGCGTGAGACGGGGTTTCGCCGATGTTAATACTTGACAGTCCTGTTTGAATGTTGTAGTCTACCTTAAAATAATGAAACTGACATTGATGTTGAGCGCTGAGAGTGGCTTCAGCATCATATGCTGATAGATAATTGTCATATAAGGAGGATATCGTGACAGTAAAAATTGGTATAAATGGATTTGGAAGAATTGGAAGAAATGTATTGAGGGGGATTTTTGAAAATCCCGAACTCTATGGGGATGTCGAGGTTGTAAGTATAAATGATCTGACTGATTCAAAAACTCTTGCTCATCTTTTCAAATATGATTCTGTATTCAGAATATTCAAGGGTGACGTTTCTAGCACGGATGACTCAATTGTAGTTAACGGAAAAAAAATCAGAGTTCATTCTGAAAAGGATCCCTCAAAACTCCCATGGGGAGATGAAGGTGTGGATGTGGTAATAGAATCGACCGGTGTCTTCAGGGATAAGGAAAAAGCCGGTCTCCATATCAAGGCTGGTGCAAAAAAGGTAATAATCTCAGCTCCGGCAAAGGATGAGGATATTACCATTGTAATGGGTGTAAATGATAAAGAGTATAAAAAGGATGAACACCATATTATATCCAATGCATCGTGTACAACAAACTGTCTGGCCCCTGTTGCAAAAGTTCTCAATGATGAATTCGGAATAGAAAAGGGACTTATGACCACTGTTCATTCATATACAAATGATCAGAAAGTTCTTGATGCTCCTCATAAGGATCTCAGAAGGGCAAGGGCTGCTGCTGTATCGATGATTCCAACAACAACCGGAGCTGCAAAGGCTGTGGCTCTTGTTATTCCTGATTTGAAGGGAAAACTCGATGGCGGTGCAATGAGAGTTCCCACTCCTGATGTATCTATTGTTGATCTAACCTGCAATCTTAAAAAGGATGTAACTGTTGAAGAAGTCAACAAAGCGATAAAAAAGGCAGCTGAAGGTCAGCTAAAGGGAATTCTTCAGTATTGTGATGAGGAGCTGGTGTCTGTTGATTTTACTGGCAATCCACATTCATCAATTTTCGATGCCCTGTCTACAAAGGTTGTGGGCGGAAACCTTCTCAAGGTTTTGAGCTGGTATGACAATGAGTGGGGTTATTCGCTCAGGTGTATCGATCTTGCAGTGTATCTCATGAAATAGAAATTTCCCGGGGAGAAAACATCTCCCCGGTTTATATTTTGTAACCTGCCATATTGTTAAATGTGCTGTTTAGCGTGAAATATTCACAACTATCTGTATTTTTTGTCATAATTTATTCTTAAAGCTACATCTAATACTTAAGTTTTCCCGCCCGCCTTTGGCGGGCGGGAAAACTTAAGTACTGATTTTAGCAGTAGTTATAACTTATTGGGATTTTAAAAATATAATTTTTAGAGGTTCCC
>CAZEJW010000090.1:0-18302 GCA_964512685.1 uncultured Leptospirales bacterium
ATCTGCTCCCGGTCTTTTTCGGGTATCAGGTCTTGCCGGTCTTTCACCGGGCTTTCTGTTGTCAGGCCTTGCCGGTCTTTCTCCGGGTTTTCTGTTATCAGGCCTTGCCGGTCTTTCGCCGGGCTTTCTGTTATCAGGCCTTGCCGGTCTTTCGCCGGGCTTTCTGTTGTCAGGTCTTGCCGGTCTTTCTCCGGGTTTTCTGTCTTCTCTTTTTTCGGGTCTTGGTTTTCTGTCTTCAGCAGCAGTTTTTTGACGGGGCTCTTCGGGTTTTCCTGCACCCTGGGTTGTTTCAGCAGGCCTGGAGACATTCTCTTCAACCTTTTGCGCTTGTTTTTCTACAGCAGTCTCTTCTTCCTTTTCATGAGTCTCGGCAATCTGTTTTTCTTTTATCTCTTTTGAAACATGGACTTTTCTTTTGAGCTTTATCTTTTTTCCCTTTGCAGCGGATGTTGCAATCTTTTGATTTTTCCGGACCTTAAGAACTTCAATTTTCTTCTCAACCAGAAATATATCCTGATCTGAAAAATCTGCATCCTCTTTTTCACATGGAATCCCAACAGACTTACAGACCTCCACGAGGTCGTCAAACGTTATATGATTTCTGGTTGCAATGTCAATAGCCTTCATTTATACTTTTCTGGTCCTCTAAAAATAAATTTTACTCTTCTTCATCTGTTTCTTCTGATTCATCATCATAATCTTCTTCTTCAAAATCTACGGAATCGGCAATAATATCAAGAATTTTCTGTGCTGTTTTTTCTCCAATCCCGTCAACCTGAAGCAGCTCTTCAAATGATTTTTCCACGAGGTCTTCTACAGAGAAAACACCTCCGGTCTCAAGAAGCTGAATAGTTCTGGCATCCAGACCTGTCAGTTCTTCAAGAGGAGTTTCATCCTCGCCCATTCCTGAAAAAAGCTGTTCAACCATGGAGCGTGACTCACTTGAGCCAAGGAACTCCCTGTACTGATCTTCTGTTTTTATATCAATTTCGAATCCGCACAATCTGGAGGCAAGCCTTACATTATGACCTGCCCTTCCAACAGCAAATGAATAATGGTCATTATCAACAACTGCAATCACACCGCCCCCGGAAGTTTCTACAATTTCTTTTACTCTTGCCGGAGTAAGGGCATTTGCAGCCATAATCTTTCGGTCAAGTGAATGGTCTACAACATCGATCTTTTCACCCTCGAGCTCCCGAACAATTGACTGAATCCTTATACCGCGCATTCCAACACATGCTCCAACCGAATCAACATCATCCCTGTCGCTGGTTACCGCAACCTTGGTTCTGAGCCCCGGTTCCCTTACTACATTCACGATGCGTACAACACCGTCATATATTTCCGGAATCTCCATTTCAAAAAGTCTTTCAATAAATTTTGGATTAGCCCTGGAAAGAACAATGCTTGGCCCTTTTGAATTCTTCTGTACTGACAGAACCAGAGCCTTAACCCTGTCACCGACCTTATAATGTTCGAGAGGAGACTGTTCCCTCATTGGAAGAATCCCCTCTGTTCTGCCCAGCTCAATAAAAATATTATCCTTTGACCTTCTCTGGATTGAACCGTTCATGAGTTCACCTTCTTTGTCTTTGAACTCATTATATACAATATTTTTTTCTGATTCTTTAATCTTCTGAATTATCACCTGTTTTGCTGTTTGAGCAGCAATCCTTCCAAAAGACTCAAGCGGGTTCTCTTCGACATAGATATCGTCACCGAGAGCACAATCAGGCTTTACCTTGACTGCCTCATCCTGAGATATCTCCTCTGCCCGATTGGCAGCCTTTTTTACCACCATCTTCCTTGAAACGACTTTTACGGTATTTTTATCCCTGTCAAAAGCAACACTCACATTTTCAGTTGTACCATATTGCTTTTTATAAGCGGAGAGCATTGCAGATTCTACAATCTCTTCGATCTCATCCCTTGGGATGCCTTTATCAGTTGCAATTTGATGTAACGCTTCAAAAAAATTATTACTCATATCCACCAGACCATTAATAATCAAGATTTGATTCAGCTATATCTTTAAAATCAATTGTGATTTCTTTTCCCTCTGAATTTACCAGAATCCCACTGGCCCCTGAACTAAGAAGTTTCCCTTTAATGACTTTTTTCTCACCATTTTCGAAGTATTGAATCTTGATCGGTGCTTTTATAAATCTGCCATAATCTTCCGGAGAACAAATTTTCCTGTTAAGCCCCGGTGAAGATGTTTCAAGAAAGAAATCAGGAAGCAATTGTTTTTCATCCAACCTTGCCGAAAGCTCTTTGCTAAACCTTTCGCAATCATTGTGGGAAATCCCCTCCAGGCTGTCAATCTTAACAATTATTTTTGTATTTTCACCTTTCAGATATACCGAGGACTGATATACTGCATAACCAAGATCTTTTGCAGTCATTTCTATAAGTTCAGATATTTCATCTTTTAGCATAATTCCCTGAGTACTATTAACAAATTATACATGGAAAAAAGGAGAGTGCCGCGCACTCTCCTTTCAACTGCTGGTCAGTATCTAATATCAGTGAATTTATTTCAAGTTATTTTCGGTTTAATTGTCCTTTCCTACCTTATTATCACGAAACCCCTATAAATAAATACCTGAATACTCATTCAATTAGTATTCAGGTATACTTCCTGATTCTTATCTGTAAAACATCCGGGATCTGGATTTCTGATAATATTTACAAAACAGAGATAAAAGCAGAAATTTCCATATGAAATAATGTTTACTTCTGCTTATTAAACAAACAGAAGTAAATATTATTTGCATTACTGCTTTTTTAATATTTTATTGACATCTTTCCATATTTTCATGACACATATCATCATACCGGTACATAACAAACCGGCAGATAATCAGAAATTCCCCTTACAGGTTTTCAGTTAAACCTGTAAATGACATATAAACACCTCAACAGACAATCAATGCACAGGAGACACAGGAAACATTTAATGAATTTAGTAGATAATTTGAACGAAAACCAGAAAAAAGCTGTTTTACAAACAGAAGGACCGCTTTTAATCCTCGCAGGTGCAGGATCAGGAAAGACAAGAGTAATCACTCACAGAATTGCAAATCTGATTGAAAACCACGGAGTGAGACCTTACAATATATTTGCAGTAACCTTTACGAATAAAGCTTCCGCAGAAATGAAAAACAGAATAATCAACCTCATTGGAAATAAGGGAAATGATGTTTTTGTAAAAACCTTTCACTCTGCATCAGTATACATCCTGAGAAGATATGGAGACAGGATTGGAGTTCCCTCATCCTTCATTATATATGATACGGCAGATCAGGCGGATGTCATAAAGAGGATACTCATCGATCTAAAGATTGATCCCAAAAAAATCAAACCCAATTCCATTGCAGGAAAAATTTCCGAGCTCAAAGACAAACCGGAATTTATTGACGGTGCAGACATGAGCTTTTACTTTCCGGATTACCATTCATTTGACTTTGCAGAAGTGTACAATAAATATCATGAAAAATTAAAAGAATCGCACGCACTGGATTTTAATGATCTCTTAATAAAATGTGTTCAGCTGCTGAGGGACGCGCCAGCCGTTCTTACCGAACTCCAGTTCAGATGGAAATACTTCATGATTGATGAATACCAGGACACAAACCATGCACAGTATCTTATGGCCAAATATCTTGCTGCTGCCAGCAGAAATATCTGCGTTGTTGGAGATGATGACCAGTCAATATATTCATGGAGGGGCGCCGACATCAGAAATATTCTGGATTTCGAGCACGACTACGATGACGCATGTGTTGTCACTCTCGAAGAGAACTACAGATCCAGAATCCCAATACTGAAGGCTGCCGGAAGTCTTATAAAAAACAATACAGACAGAAAGGCTAAAAATATTGTATCGATCAAGGGAGAGGGCGAACCCATAACTCACTGTATTGCAAACAATGAATACGGTGAAGCCGAGTTTGTAATAAGCTCAATAATAAGTCTGAAAAACCGCGAAGGATTCTCCAATAAGGATTTTGCTGTATTTTACAGAACCAATGCCCAGTCGCGTATCTTTGAAGAAAACCTCAGAAAAGAGAACATCCCATACAGACTTATAGGAGGCCTGAAATTCTATGACAGAAAAGAGATCAAGGATATTGTATCATATCTCAGATTCATTATAAATCCCGCAGACGAGGTTTCGTTCACAAGAATAATCAACAAGCCTGCAAGAGGCATCGGCAAGGCATCTCTGGACAAAATCCTTGAAACTGCAAAAGACCTGAACAAAAGCCCCTGGGTGGTTGTAAGAGATCGTCTTGTCGAAGGAAGAGTCCCGAAAGGAGTGGAGGAATTCAGGTCTGTTATTGGACAGGCAATGGATATGGCAGAAAATGTACCTGAGTCAATAAAACTTTCAACTTTTGTAAAAGAAGTTGTAGATCTGTCAGGATACAAAGGCGCTCTGGAGAAAGAAGACACTGATGAAAGCAGGTCCAGAATCGACAACATAGAAGAATTTCTCAACTCTGTATTCGATTATGAAATAACCGCACCTGAATCGGGCCCTGAGGAATTCATTCAGGACATATCTCTTTTGACCTCAGAAGAAAACCCTGAAGGAGACGAAAATACCGGCGACAACAGGGTTACCCTGATGACAGTTCACAATGCAAAGGGGCTGGAGTTTCCGGTTGTATTTCTGACCGGCCTGGAGGAAGAAATGTTCCCACACAAGCTGTCTATAGATTCTGAAGAACAGATTGAAGAGGAACGAAGACTGTGCTATGTTGGAATAACCAGAGCAGAAGAAAAACTTTTCATGACCAATGCAGAAATGAGAAGATCTTTTTATGGTGTTGAATACAAGGAGCCCTCCAGATTCCTGAACGAAATACCTGCCGAAGTCATAGAGTTTAAAAACTATTCTTCAGAGGGATTCAGAGGAAGCGGTTTCCAGAGAACAATGAGGCTCAGGGATTCCAAAAATCCGGGACAAAGGACAGTCACCCCAACAGGCAAGGTTCTGCCTCCAGGGGAATCAGCAACACATACCCAGACACAGAAATCATCATCTGCACCCTCTGCTGATGCAGCAAAAAAAATCAGCGTGAAAGACCGGGTCAAGCATCCGAAATACGGAACTGGACTTGTTATGAAAATAGAAGGTAATGGTGACAATACAAAGCTGACAATATCCTTTCCGGCAGGCAAAAAAACTTTTCTCGAAAAGTATACTCCACTTGAGAAGATAGGCTAAAGAAAACTGTCAACATGAACGATTGATTAAACGAGCTGTCTTTTATGTTGAAAGTGAGACTATTCCGAAAGAAACGATCTTCTTTAACAGAAAAAACAATGCCTTTAGTCTTTCTGGAGAATCCGGTGAAAAAATATATAATTCTCTCAATGTTTTTTATTCTTATAAGCTCCTGCGCCACAGAACAAAAAAAAGCTGAGCCTGTCACCAGCAATCCTTCAGAGATAGAAAGACTGAATGCCTTCTTCTCCCTGTGTGAGAAGGACATTGACAGGGCAGGAGAAGTTATAATCTCCAAAGATCTTATCAAAAATCTGACTCATCTCCGCAGGATGGATTACGGCGGGAAAAAATACTACATACTGGAAAGAGAAGCCATTACAGAAATGATCAACGCTGTAACAATCGGAATATACAGTGACTATATACTGATAAACAAGAACGGTACAGTTGTATATACAATGCTGAGGGATGACATTTTCGGAAAGAATGTAAAATCAAGTCTAAAGGGAACTTCTTTCAGTACAAGCTATACAGAAAGAGAAAAACCGGTTTTCATCAATGAAGCGGAAAAAAATCCATCATCTCCCTATCAGAATATTATGATGTTTTCCAGAAAACTCGCGGGCGGAAAATCCCTTCCAGGCATATTCATCCTTCAACTTGACGTTTCGAACATAGAAAAGGTACTCGACCCGGGGACAGAGGTTATTAACAGCACGGGTCTGTATATTGTGAGCCATGATAAATCCAAACTAATGAAGCCTTTTGACTACTTCGATAAAATAAAAGATACTGATATCAAAAACGGATTACTTAAAATAATGAGCAACGGAATAGAAAGATCAATCAAATATTGCCGATTTACATTTGCAAATATTAACTGGCTTCTTATCTCTGAAGAACAGAAATAAAAACCCTGTAAAGAGTCTCATGTATCTGTGTAAAATAATCAACCTGCTCCTCTTCAGAAAGAACGGTCGCCAGCTTGAAAGCCATTTCGATCAGTTTACTGTCCGGAATAGAATGGAAACCTGATTCAGCAAGAGCGCGGGTAATAGAGGGCACAATGAACGAAAAATCAGACGCCCCCACCTCTTTGAACCCCCTGATGCCTCTTTCTGCAAGAATATTCATATCAAGTCTTCCTCTGTCAAGGAGAGAGATTATGTACTGGCCCGGCCTGATCTTATCATAAATACCTGAATCCTGGAGATCCTTCATTATTATCAAAACATCAGAGTTTTGAAGAATATTCTCGCCAGTTGTTGCAAGGCCGCCCTTATTTTCAAACGAGAGCATAATTCTCTCATTATTATCAAATCCCAGGATTTTTCCACAGCCTGATTCTCCCAGAAGGGATGTCAGCCGCAGGACACTCTTGTCAACTCCCAGAAAACCAATTGTGGTATCAGAAAACTTCAGCCTGTTTTTTCTTGTAAGAAGCTTAACCTGGGCCAGAAGATACATTGGAACATCGTCAACACCCGCAAAAACAACAGGCACATCCAAAGAGTCTACAATCTGTTCATAAAGAAAAATATTATCACCGTCAATATGAGTAAATCTCAAAGCAGAAAAGGTATGTTCAATTTTTTGAAGTGTCTTGATGAAATCCTCCTCAACCGGATATTTCACCATCACCGGGAAGGGATTGTATTCTGTGAAACGACTTATAATAATGGAATCAGTCTCTGCCTCTGTATATTTTTTCAGGAAATGTTCTTCAGTAAAATCTTCATCAGTCCTGAATCCTGCGATAAGGCCTATATTTCTTGAAACTCCTGTAAAGTCTGCACCCTTGCCCTCTGCAATTTTTTCATTTATAAGATCACGGGCTCCAAGAACCTGTATATTATAGTCACCCATATTTTCCAGAGGAACCTTGCCCCCAAGCTTGAGGAAACCGCCCCTGATTTTATCTTCCAGTGAATGCCTTACTCCTCTCAGGACATATTTATCTCCTGAGTTGTCGAAAATTTTCAGTAAAGCATTCAGGTTTTTTCTGCTTTCATAGATAAGCTCTATTGAATAGATATCCATTTCAGGAATACTTTCAAGAAACTTGAAATCTATTATATTACATCCGTTTTCGTATATCCTTGCAGTGAGATCCGGAACCATCCCCGTCCTGATTCCCGCATTCAGCTCTGAGATAAATTTCATCCTGCCCCATTATCACGTTTTTATTATTATTCAGCATTATTAAAAAGCAGAATACTCTTGTCCCTTTTTTTTTGCAAGGATTTTAATGTCTTCAGGTAACGATTCGAACTCATCAGTTCCCGAAACGAGCAGAGAATCCTTCTCTCCAAAGTCAATTCCAATAGAGTTCAACACATGTCTCAGCACCTTTATTGAGGGCATAAACATATCCTCGTAAACTGCACCTCCGGTTGATATCAAAAAAGCAGAGCCCTTTTTCTCTCTGTCTTCAAGAAATCTTTTCTCCCACAGCAACTGGCAGCGGTCTATGAGGTTCTTCAGAGGGCCGGGAAAAGAAGAAAAATAGAGGGGGGATGAGATGCTGATAAAATCGGCAGTTTCAATGTCCTGATAGATATCAGACATGTCATCATCTATGCAGCAGCATCGTTTTTTTTTGCAATAGCCGCATGCAGTACATGGCATGATCTTTTTATCATATACCTGTATCTTTTTTACTGAAAAAAAACTATCAGAGAATTGATTTAAAAATTCATTGTGAAGCTGAGAAGAGAAGCCCCCTTTGCGGGGGCTTCCGTATAATGAGAGTATTTTTTTCAATTATTTCAATCTGGTAAAAATCATTCTGCCAGCTGTTGTCTGGAGAACAGAGGTAACAGTAACAGTAACTTCTTCGTTCAGCTTACGTCTTCCGTTTTCCACCACAACCATTGTACCATCATCCAGGTATCCAATAGCCTGATTCTGATCCTTGCCTTCCTTGATAAGGGTTACAGTCATTTCCTCCCCCGGCAGCACAACAGGCTTCAATGCATTTGAGAGCTGATTGATGTTAAGAACCGGAACGCCATGAAACTCGGCAACCTTGTTCAGGTTGAAATCATTTGTAACAACCTTTCCTTTCATTACCTTGCCGAGTTTGACAAGCTTCGCATCCACCTCATGTATATCTGGAAAATCCATATCTGAAATTTTTACCATTACAGACTGATCCTTTTGCATCTTGTTAAGAATATCAAGACCTCTTCTTCCACGGTTTCGTTTGATCGAGTCAGCGGAATCAGCTATCATCTGAAGTTCATGAAGAACGAAATTAGGGATAACAAGGATTCCTTCAAGAAAGCCAGTGTCACAGATATCGGCTATTCTTCCATCAATTATCACGCTAGTATCAAGGATTTTGTAGGGGATTCCTTCTTTATCCTGAACACTTGCAGGCATAATCTTGTTCAGTATAACAAGATCTTCGTTGTTGATATAAAAAAACATCATAATCGCAAAACCGATAACATGATACAAAAGCGGCCTTATAATAAAGTTGTACTCTTTCACAATGGCCATATTGAGTGATGAATAGGCAGTAACAACCAAATGACTCATAACAAGGCCTACAATCAGGCCAAGGATTGCTGCAATTAATTTTCTTGGAGAAATTGTATGAGAAACATACTCAATAAGAATAATAAGAAGAAGGGACACTACAGCGGCAATAAGACCGGAAACAGCAGCGGTAATCAGAGATTCTCTTACAAAATAAAGAACTGTAAACATAACAGAGGTAAGGATAAACAAGAGTCTTAGAAATATAATCATATTATTGCTCCTTTGATATAATGACAACAATACCAGTCTTTATGTTGCCAGGAAATAAAGATAAATTAAACAATGAAAGATAAATACAGCAGGATATTCTATGATAGGCTTTCAGGCAGCAAAAAAGTTACTATACTTCGTCTTCTTTGCTGAAAGAAGACAATGCTTCAGAAACGAAATTTCCGGCTTCTTCAATATCGACTCCCTTGACAAGAGCAACCTCATGAGCAACAAGCTGGTATGCATTTTCATAGAGTTTCCTTTCCATTATTGATAACTCTTTTTCACATCCACGCCTGTAGAGATCTCTTGCGACTTCAGAGACTTCATAAATAGAACCGCTCTTTACTTTATCAATATTGTTCTGATATCTCTGCTTCCAGTCCTCTTCAGTTTTAACATTTTCTTCAGAGAGAACATCGACAACCTTCTGGATATCTTTCTTGGAGATAATCGCTCTGATTCCAATTGTTTCTGCATTCTCGACCGGAATCATCACCTTCATACCGCTATTGATAATAGTTATAAGATAATAATCTGCCTTCTGTCCCAATACGACCTTGTTTTCAATAGCTTCGATCTCTCCCACACCATGCATGGGATATACAACATTATCTCCAACCTTGAACATCATTTACTCCCGAGTTTGTGCTCTGTTATTGATTATTATTAAGCCCTGATACTGATAATGCAATTAGTCATATACAGCAAACTATCCGGGTATTTGTCCTGAAAGGGCACATGCCCGGGTAGTCGCTGTCAGAATAATTGCCATTGAATAAAACCTACAAAGAATATCCATTAATTTAAAATATGCGCATCTGTAAAACAAAAAAATAAAATATCGATATATTTTATTTAATCGAAAATTTATACTTCACTTTAAACGAAATGTAAAGAATATTTGCTCTATAACGATAAAAAAAATAAAATTTGTATAAGTATCAATACTGCAGAAAATACTATTCCTCTTCAGTAAGGCCTTCCTTTTCCATATATCTCTCAAGTACTGATTTCATCTTATAATGCCTTCCACTGCATTTCCTGCTCGGACCGCTCCCGGCTATCATTACATCAGAAACGGTTTCCTTGCAGTTATCAGATGGCAAAAGCCCGGTATATTTACATACCTCTCCATAATATACTCCAGGAGGCATGCCGGGAAATTTGGGATCAGGCATCCCATTATAAACATCTTTCAGATAACCGCCCCATATTGGTCCGGCAACTCCGGAACCAGCCTGGTGTTTTCCCAGAGACATGAAAGGTCTGTCGTAGCCGATCCATACAACTGCCGCAAGATCAGAAGTAAATCCGCAAAACCATGCATCTGTCCAGTTCGAAGTCGTCCCAGTTTTACCGGCAGCTTCTTTTTTAAAACCAGCCTTATTTCTTATGGCATCATTGGCTGTTCCTCTGTCAATAACTCCTCTCATGAGCGAGGTCATAACAAAAGCCACTTCCTCAGAAATAACCTGTATTGATCCGTCTGCTTCCTTAAGAGCAATTATTTTCCCGACCTCTTCTTCAATGTTTACGACTTCGTTTCCATCTCTGTCTACTATATATCTTATGGCAAAAGGGACAACATCCCGTCCCCTGTTTGCATATATTGCATAAGCGTTTGCAAGCTCAAATGGAGTCAGCTCAGTTGTTCCCAGAGCAAGAGAAGGATTAGGATTAAACCTCGACTCAGGAACCTTGAGCATCCTTGAGGCATAACTTATAATTGTATCTGCACCAACCAGATCATAAATTCTCACAGAAATAATGTTTATGGACGCGGCAAGGGCTTTCCTGATCATAACCATGCCTGAAAAATCACCTTCATAGTTTCCCGGTGACCATGCCATTCCCTGAGCGTCAATATCCATAATAGGAGCATCAGGAAGAGCTGTTGCGGGGTTTATCCTCTTTTTCTCAATGGCTGCCCCGTACACAAATGGCTTAAATGCTGATCCAGGCTGCCTTCTGGCCTGCACTGCCCTGTTATACTGATTGGAAACCTGAAACTCCGATCCCCCCACCATTGTTGTAATATATCCGGTGCTTGGTTCTATTGCGATCAACGCGCCTTCGACCTTCTGGGAAGTGGAAATATCAGCAACAGAAATTCTGTACGACTGAAGAAATTTATTTGCCGGTCCGGCGCCAAAAAGCAGAGAAAGCAAATCCGAAGAATCAACCATCTCATCCGCCATTTGTTTCCTGAACCTGTCTTCCACATCATTTTTAATATTATACGCCGGCAGACTCAATACCATTCTCATTGAATGATATATATTAAAAACATCCCTGTCAAGGCTTGTATTGGAGCGTGCATTCATCATGGATGATTTTTCATTTTGCCTGGTAACTCCATCCTGCAGGTAATGCTGCCCGATCTTCTGCCTTTTTAAATTGAGCGTTGTATAAACACTCAGCCCATCATTGTATACGGAATCCTTGCCAAATCTCGATATAAGTATTTGTCTCACATAATCGGTAAAATATGGAGCTGCATCCTCATCCTTTGAAATAGCAGTCTTTGTTGGGAATATAGTTTTCAGAGAATCAATAAATCGGGGCCAGAATTCCCGGTATATTTTATCCGAATAATCTTTTTGAATAAATCCGGCTGCAACCATCCTGTTTAGAGTGTCTCTGTTCTTGTAATATGCATCCTTTGGATTTCTGAGAGGAGAAAATCCATTTGGCTTTGACGGAAGAGCTGCAAGGATCGAACTTTCGGCAACAGAAAGATGCCTGACGTCCTTGTCGAAAAAAAACTGTGCAGCAGTTGCAATACCATGGCATCCGTGACCCAGATAGATCTGGTTAAAATACATTTCCAGGATTTCATCCTTTGAAAACTTCTTCTCTATCTGGAAAGCCAGAATAGCTTCGAGTACTTTTCTGCCAAGCTTCCTTTCTCCACCGGTAAACAGCCTTTTGGCGAGCTGCTGTGTAATTGTCGAACCGCCCTGCACAATAACCGGCCTGCCTGCCTTTACTGATGCAATAATATTCTTGCCCATCGCTCTGGCGATTGCAATCGGATCAATTCCGATATGTGAATAAAAATCCCTGTCTTCTGCAGCAAGAAAAGCATTTATTAGAGAATGCGGCAGTTCCTCGAAAGAAGCAAGTTCTCTTTTTTCCTGAAAAAGCTCTGCAATGAGCTCTCCATTAATATCATATATTCTGGTAGGGATACTGGGCTGAAATTTTTTAAGATTATCAATCCCTGAAAAATTCTTTATCTGCGCAGTAATAACACCAAAAAGAGCTCCACCAATGATCAGCATAACAAAAATAATGCACAGTGAAACTCTTTCAATCTTAAGTAATTTTCTTTCTTCCATAACCAGGTTCTGTATATTTAAAATATCATCTATTGAAGATCAAAGATGCAATGAATATTCTCTGCAAACGGATGGATATGTGCATAGTTTCATCCGTGCCCACTTTTCGGGAAGACAGAATACAAATCAACTACATTTTTATTCATGGACCTGTCAGCAGTAAAATAGTTATTGAAAACAAAGAATCAGCTCCTGTCGACCGGAATCCAGAGGCTGAATTTTCAGCGGGGACCTATTTCTTAAAATACTGAATAAGCCAGGAGATTCCCCAGAGAAGAGCAAGAACGATGACAATCCCCACAATGATATAGAATATCCCTCCAATGACAATCCCCAGAAGTTTAAAAACAAATGGCAAAATGTATCTGAATACAATATATAGAACCGCGAGAATGCCAAGCGAATATAAAAACGCCCTTACAGAATCATTCATAAATCATCTCCTTTTATTTCAGTCAGGTCTCTCTGTTATTTTAACATAGAGTTTGACAGGTTTGCCGTTTCTCCACACTGTCACACTTACTGTTTTACCAACCTCTATCTTACTTATTTTATTTAAAAGGTCATTAAAAGTGACAATTTTCTCTCCATTCAGTCTGAGAATCACATCTCCAACCCTAACGCCCCCCTTATCAGCAGGGCTTCCCTTCATTACCTCTCCGATAAGGGTTCCTTCGTTTGATTCAAGTCCCAGCTGGGATGCATATTTTTCAGTAAGCATTATAAGACTGACCCCAAGATAACCGCGTTTGATTTTTTTATATTTTTCAAGCTGAGAAAGGATTGAGCCTGCTGTATTAACCGGGATAGCAAATCCTATTCCCATATAACCACCGCTCTTTGAATATATCATTCGGTTGATTCCAATGACCTCTCCGTGAATATTGATGAGAGGACCGCCTGAATTTCCCGGATTAATGGATGCGTCTGTCTGTATATGAGATCCTCCCATCAGGTCTACATCCTTTCTTCCAATTGCGGATATCACGCCAACAGTGAAAGTTTTATCAAGGCCGAATGGATTTCCAATGGCAATCGCCCAGTCACCCACCCTTACATCATCAGAATCACCAAAATATACGGGCTTAAGTTTAACCTTTGTGTTTATCTTGAGAAGAGCAATATCGGTTCTTTTATCAGAACCGATAATCTTTGCATTATAGCTTTTCCCATTCAGATTGACCATCACCCTGTCAACACCACTAACAACATGATGATTGGTACACACATAGCCGTCTTCTGAAATGACAAACCCCGTACCAAGTCCTGTCCGCTTTTCCACTCTGGACTGTCTGCTGCCAAAGAACTCCCTGAAAAAAGGATCATTATAATAAGGATGAGGCTGAATCCTGACAAACTGCTCAGTTGTTATAAATACAACCCTGTCCCTGTACATCTCGAATATTTCTCTAAAGGTATCCTGAATCTCACAGGCCCTGGTTTTTTCAGTTTTTTCCCTTAAAGGAGATTTTTCAATATTACCAAGAATCTTTGCTGATGGATTCTCGCTTTTACAGTAAAACTGGTTTGAGAGTATAATAACAGGAAGCAACAGCACCGGAAGAAAAAATTTCAGTTTCTTTTTCATCTCATCCCTCCAAAAGATAATTCCCGATTAAATTTAAAACTCATCTTTTTTATATCGCTCATCCCGTTTTTTTTCTTTTTCAATAATATCCCTGAAAAGATATCTGTCATTTGTTGACCCGTCATATTCAATCTGCTCAGGATCAACATAGTTGGATTCAGGCTCTTCTCCACAGCCGAAAAAAAGATTCAAGGCGATTAGCATTATTAAAAGCGATTTTTTGAGCATAATCCAATCCACGAAGCTCCGTAAAAATCAAAAAAATTTCAGTGGTTAACTGGCCATCCATTCCTGATGAGAACTATATATCACGACTGCTGTCAAGAAGGATTGTAACAGGCCCCCAGTTATCCAGAGATACTTTCATATCAGCTCCGAAAACCCCGGTACATATTTTGTCAGAATCATAATTTTTTATAAAAGCCTGCAACAGGATTTCAAAAAACTCCAAAGCCTTTTCAGGGGCCATGGCATTGGAATAGGAAGGTCTTCGCCCCTTTCTCATGTCACCAAGGAGAGTAAACTGAGAAACGAGTAGAATTTCTCCGCCTGTATCTGCAACTGAAAGATTCATTACCCCATTATCATCATCAAATATCCGAGCGCCAATCACCTTCTCTGATATATATTTAACATCCCCTGCTGCATCATCTTTGTGAAGTCCCGCAAGGACCAACAAACCAGGACCAATTGAAGATACAATCTTCCCATCAACCTCAACAGATGCTTTTTTTACTCTCTGAATGACAGCGCGCATAAAAGATTATCTCGCCAACTTCTCCCTTAATACGGCCTCTGGCTGTACGCCTACGAATCTTTCGACTTCTTTTCCTTTATCAAAAAGAACAAGTGTGGGGATTGATGAGATTCCGAACTTCTGAGCTATTGCAGGATCTTCATCAGTGTTTATTTTAACTATCTTTACGTCCAGATCATCAGCTTCAACAATTTGTTCAAGTATGGGAGTCTGCATCCTGCACGGACCGCACCATGGAGCCCAAAAATCCACAAGTACCAATCCGTCTGAACTGAGTACCTCATCATCAAAACTTGCTGTATTTACTTCCAGAAGCTTACTCATTACCCCTCCTATTTTTGCAGAAACTCCTCTGCTCTGGCTCTGTTCTCATATTCTTTATTTATACCTGCTGTCGACCGCGCAACAGATTTTGCATCATCACAGTTTTTTTCAATTATTTTTTTTGACTTTTTATCCATAATCCACGACTTCATTTTTAAAGGCTTTCCATCCTGATAATAGACCACAAACTGTTTTATCTGCATTGAACGATCGGTTTCAGTATTATATTCATATTCAATTATTCGTCTTGAATGTGTTACATTGTTAACATAAGTATACTGATCAAGACCGAATATATTCATTTTCTTCTTGTCTCTATTATATGAATAATATTCAATCCTTCTGAACTTATCCCTCATATAAAAATATTTTATCATCCCAGTATCTTCTTTCCTGTCGTTCATGTAAACAGAGAAAGTAATCCTGGCAAGACTGTTTCCGGCAAAAAGGTAATTTATTTCCTTTACTTTCTTTAAACCCTCACCACTTTCACGATAAAATACCTTTCTCAATGGATTGTGAGAATTCCCATAATACTTTATCTTCTCGATGCGGTCAACTGTACTTCCTTCAAAATACGAAACTCTTGTAACCCTGCCCAGCTTATCTTTTTTTTTAACCCCCCTCGGGCTCGAGCAGGAAAATGAAAGAAAAAGACAAAGAGCCAATATAAAAAAACAGTTTTTATTCAATTTCATAATCTTTCCTGCTGATAATTTTCCGCAAAAAAATAACCCAAAAACTGTAAAACACCGTTGACGGGGTGAAATTTATTCTACAAAAATATTTTTATCTTTTTTACTGAATATTTCCGGAAAATTATTAAAGATTGCTCACGGTTAAATTGTCAAATATAAAATGTCGCTTTTTTTCTGCCGATAAAAAGAACAGGCTCATGTAATGTGGGAACAAATTTATCAACAATGAGGAACATAAATGAAAAAAACACTCTTAATTGCAGTTCTCCTCTCATTTTCAATACTTTCAGCACAGGAGAAGCCTGCGGAAAAGAACACCACAGGAATAGATGGATATGGGAACCTGAGCTGGGGTACAGTTATTTCAGATGCACGGGATAAAACAGCAGGAACACTTGTATTTACTGATGAAAAAAAGGTGATTCTCACAAAAGACGGACACATCAAATACTATTATGGATTTTTTTACAAGGATCCGGAACTTGAACCGGAAAAAAAAGAAGCTGATGGGGGAAAAACCGATACAGCCGAAAAACCTGCCAGTGGAAAACTATACTATATTTCCGTGACATTCCCATATCTGTCGATGGAATCAGTTAAAGAAAAAATAGTAAAAAAATATGGGCCTGAAACCTCTGAAAACATGAAAAACAACCGCGGAGCCGTTATATGGGACTCTGAAAAAACAATAATTATTATGTGGATAGATGCATACGAAAAGAAGCCCTTCTGCAGAAGAATTTCATATATAAGCAAGGAAATTGCAAAAGAGGCCGGTTCGTATCAGGAATCAGTTTTTAATAAGACAGAACAGGAAATAATTAAAAAACTCACTCCATGAAAAACTAGACATGACAAATAAAAACCGGAATAATCCCGATTCCATCATCGAGCCTGTCCAGAGCCTTACCTATCACTGTCCCGATTTTTTCGAATGAATCGATTTTCCCTGACATTCCGCATCCGGGTGTATTTGCAGCAACAATCAGATCACCCGGATTTACCGGATTGTTTCTTGCATCAACCTTACACATTACCCTTCCTGCCAGCGCAACCGGATACACTCCTTTTTCAGCACCAGAATTATCAATTCTTATAGATGGATTCCCCGCAACAATACCAATTATATTTCTTGAATATTCACGCCTGGATCTTGTCAGCACACCATTGCCTTCATCGCTTACGGAAAGGATATCCCCGGGAGAGATGAATTCAACCTCATCAACCTCAAAAAGTTCAACAATATTAAGAGGAAATTCTCCCGAAGCCCTGGAATTTTTCAGATCAACCGGACCATCAAACTCAGACTCTCCTCTTGCCAGTAATGCCTTGCCATTGCCAAGAAGAGTAAGGTCACTGTCATAATCCCCTATATGACCGAATCCGTCAGCCACAAGCGAAAAATCATGCTCACTTGCAAAAACCCCTCCTGCACCGAATCTTGAAACTCCAATAACTCCACATCCTTTATGGTCTTCATCGCCCTGAGCCTGTCCCCGCACACCAACATGCCGACTGTGTCCAACTACACCATAAGAGTTACCGGGCTTCTCATCTTCTGACAAAGCCACCCCTGCAACTCCTATTGCACCTCTGCCTGAAGAAGAATTATGACCAAACAGAATTGCTGAACCATCATTTGGTGCTGTTATATCAATAAAAACTTCACTCTTTGAATCCCTGATCGCAAGAGTTCCCTTATGGCTGCTTATGTCATGATCTCCAGGAGCATAATCATGTTCATGGGCGACCGGCTCCCTTTTATCTGTTAGCCTTGGATCATCCGCCTGTACTGCAAAACCCGGTCTGTTTTCGTTTCCTTTCGCAAGCCTCACAATCCCCGAAGAATCCTCTGTTGCATTACGAAGCCTTTTGTCATTGCCTTGCACTACAACTCCTTCGCGGTCTTCTCCATCTTCTGCAAGTTCAATAATTCCCTTTGATACGGTAGTTGCATCACGAAGCCTTTTGTCATTGCCCTGCACGGCAACTCCTTCGCGGTCTTCTCCATCTTCTGCAAGTTCAACAATTCCCTTTGATACGGTAGTTGCATCCTTCAGCCTTTTATCATTACCCTGTACTGCTGCAAGAGCACCGGTTTCGCCATCCAGAGCGAATCTCATTATTCCCTTTGATGCCTCTGTTGCATCACAAAGCCTTTTATCATTACCCTGTACTGCAACTCCAGGCCTTACCTCTCCATCTTCGGCAAGTTCAACAATTCCTTTTGACGATTCAGTAGCATCACAAAGTCTTCTGTCATTACCCTGAACTACAACGCCCTCACGGTCTTCTCCGTCACCTGCCAGCTCTACTATCCCCTTTGAAGAAGTAGTCGCATTGCGGAGCCTGCGGTCATTACCCTGTACTGCGGCACGGGCTTCTGTCTCTCCATCCGAAGCAAACCTCATTATTCCAGCTGACGATTCAGTTGCATCACGAAGTCTTTTGTCATTACTCTGGACAGCTGCAAAGGCCAGAGATTCTCCATCAGCAGCAAATCTCATTATTCCCTTTGATAACTCTGTTGCATCAGCAAGTCTTTTGTCATTGCCCTGAACTGCAACTCCTTCCCGTTCCTCGCCATCCTCTG
>CAZEJW010000091.1:0-18204 GCA_964512685.1 uncultured Leptospirales bacterium
CGCCTTCGGCGGGCGGGAAACATAAGTACTGATTTTAACAGTAGTTATAATTTATCGGAATTTTAAAAATATAATTTTTAGAGGTTCCCATAAGTTCATTGCTGAACAAAAATTAAAATTATTAAAATACAGGTATGTATTGACCCAATCGGATTTCGCATACCTTCTGATCGGTTTAGATTATTTTATAAACTGGTTTCAGCGGCAGAATCAATATTTAAATTTTCTGCTGATCAAATATAATTTCTTTATAAATGATATGAATAAATTTTAATCTCTGTCATTCCGGGAGCTGGGAATTTTTTATGTTATTTTTTAAGAATGAATAAGCGGCTCGCCAGGCCGTATAATTTAAAGCAGGTGAAAATGTTCTGGAAAAAAGTAAACAACACAAGGGTTGTACCGGTTAACTGGAAGATTGTATTTGTTTTTTCACTTTTCATTCTTCTTTCAAACCTTGCAACAAATTATATTAATCTAATATTTAATCGGACAGAGCAGATCAATCTCATGAATCAGCTCCTTACCAAAGACCTAAAAAGTGTTTATTCTTACTGCAATAATCAGTACCAGATTTATGAATTTGATAAAAACCTTGAGCGTTCTCTTTTAAGTTTGGAAAAGAAAGGTCTTTATGAAATAAAAAACAGGAAAGCGGTAGTGCTTGGAATAAAGCCGGAAGGTGAATTGCTTTTTCAGTCATCAAAAATAAAGAAGTATAATATATTTCAGGATTACGCAGTACTGGAAAATATGAAAAAGGAACTGAAAAATAATGTCGATGAAGGGAATGTTTATTTCAGTTTCAATAATGAAGAATACTTCGGGCTGTACAGGTATAATGCCAAATGGAATATTTTTATCCTGAGAGCAGAAGAGCTCAATGAATTTTATGCCAAGTCGAGAATTATTTTCAGGGATGTTAGTTTTATTATTCTGATCGTAACCGCACTTATCGCTGTTATTGGGATTTTTATTCTGAGATTTATTCTGAGATATATAGACATAATGACATCTTCTATAATGAAGATGGTCAAGACTCAGCAGATGGAGCTTATTGATATGTCATCTGCGACTAATGATGATATTACATACCTGGGTACTGCTTTTAATTCTCTGTCGAGTTCGATTGATAATCTTATTGGTATCTTCAGAAAATTTGCCAACAGGGATATAGTAGTCAAGGCATACAGGGACGGTGAGGTTAAACTGGAGGGAACCAAACGTGAGCTCACTGTGATGTTTACAGATATAAAGAGCTTTACTTTTATAACAGAAACCCTCGGAAATGATATAATCAAACTTCTGAATCTTCATTATGACAGGGCTATCAGGGAAATAATAAGCAATGATGGTGTTATAGGATCAATAATTGGGGATGCATTGCTTGCCGTGTTTGGTGCTCTCGAGGATTCCTACAGGAATAAATCACATCAGGCAATCGCTGCTGCATATAGAATTCATCAGGTTACAAGCAGTCTAAGGGAGAGGATGGCAGAGGTCAAGGAAAGGCTCGAGGCAGAAAACGGAAAACTGGATTCAATGCAGCTTAAGGTTTATAAGGCCGTTCTTCTTGAGGTTGGAGTAGGAATAGATGGTGGTGAGGTCTTTTACGGAACCCTTGGTTCATACGTGAGGATGACAAATACAGTAATTGGAGACACTGTAAATTCTGCATCAAGGCTGGAGGGGCTTACCAGGATATATAAAGTTCCGGTAATCTGTTCTGAGTATATCAGGGAGGATATCGAGAGTTTTGGTGAAGATCACGGTCTTTATTTTGTCGAACTTGACAAAGTGCAGGTTAAGGGAAAAACTGAGGGAAAAACAATCTACTGGCCGGTTCCGGGAGATATCTTTGACAATGAAATGCAAAAGCAGGTCAGTATTTTCGAAGATGCTCTTCAGTTGTATTATGCAGGAGACTGGGGTCAGGCACATAAAAAATTCAAAAAATGCAAGCTCAGTGTAGCTGATGAATTTAAACAAAGGACAGCAGGGAAGTGTCCGAAGAACTGGAATGGAATATGGGAAATGACAACAAAATAGATAAGCTGGAAAAGAGCAAAGCTCAGTTCCTTCCTGAAGCAATAGAGGATTTCGAAACCGAAAGAGAAGTATACTCTCTTGAACAGGAATATTCAAAAACAAAAAAGAACAGACCATGGGGGCTGTATTTATTTATTGTTGGTTTTATTGCCCTCGTTGCCGGAAGTACTTATTTTTTCTCTACTTTTATTGAGAACGAAAACCGTGAGGTCAATGTACATTTCAGCGAGTTTGAAGACCTGAGGCTTAAAGAGGTACTCGATTCAGCAAAAGGCAGTGATTCTGCCATTGAAGCGGCCAGAGGCGCACTTAAGGCACTGGAGGTTGGAATGCTCGAGCAGATTCTTGTAGTGCAGAACCGTTACCAGAGGAAAGAGCTCGACATTGTGTGCTTGCTGCTTAATGAAAAAGAAACAGATGAAAAGCTCTCTGCATTGAGGCTGGAGAAGGACCGTGAAATAAAAAGAGTCAGAAGAGATTATGCTTTAAGAATAAGAAGCAAAAGACGTGATCTGGAGAAGATAGTCAGTAAAAAGAAAAAGGATGAAAGAATCCTGAAGAAGGAAGGTGACAAGGCAACGGCTCTCAGTAATTATGAAAAGCTTTATGAACTAAGGATGAAAAAGGTGAAGAGAGTCAACGAGGCAGGGATAATATCTCTTAAGCGTTACCATGATAATTACAGTGATTATCTGATACGTGAGTATAACCCGTCTTTTAAGTCTCAGGTTCTGAGGGAGATTCTTGCTAAAAGAAAAAATTATATTCCTGCCGGGGATCTGAGGTATCTAAGAGCGTATAATGATGTAATTGCATCAGAGGGAATATATACCAGGGAAAGATTCGACGACCTGAGAAAAAAGATAAATGAACAGGGACTGCTGATAAAAAGGCTGAAAAATGTTCCTTTCCGCAATTCCATCCCCCCTTCTCTTGAAGCCATAGAAGGGCTTTCTGATTCGATCATGAAGGATTATGAAAGTCTTTGGTCAGGACTCGCAGGTGTCCTGCAAAAGAAGAACAGAGAACTCGACAGCTTTAATTATGCATTCAGATATATATTGAAGGTTAAACCTGAGAGCGGATATGTAATTGATTCACACAATATAAAAAATATCATTGTATACATGAAAAGGGTTCATGATATTAAAGATGGTGGAACAGCACTGGTGTTCAGAAACGATGATGAATACATAGGGAAACTGTCATTTTTCAAAACCGTTGACGGTCTGAGAGCAAGGGCCGTTGAAACCGCCAGAGGTAAGGCTGTACAGCCGTTTGATAAAATATTACTCGAAAAGAAACAGGAGTTGCCATGAAAAAACTCACATTCATAGCTTTTATATTATCTATGCAATTTGCAGCAACACTTTATGCCTTTGACTGGAGCACGAAGGGTGTTAAAGAGCTGAAGAAGTCACAGTCTGAAAATGAGATTGTTTCAGAGTTTGCTGATTCATCCGGAAGGAAATTCACAGTAAAGTATTACGATGAAGTAAGCGCAGCAGATGCGGATATTATTCTTGAACTGAATACAAAATTTTATTCCTGGAAGAATATGAAACCTGCCCGAATCAATTTTCTGATTTCAAACCGGGTAATTGAGATAGCGGTCATACCTGATAAATTTTCATTTAAAGAAGAAAATATCATGAAGTATCTTCCGGCAGGCATGCTTTTCATGTATACAGATTCGTTAAGTTATAATTTCAGAATTACTAAAAACAATATATTTGTAAGAATTAAGGGCAAATTTAAGGATGAAGAAGAGCTGTGTGAAAAAACTCTCGAAGCAATAAAAGACCCGCTTGCCTATCTCAAAAAACGAGATCCGGAATTTTTTTTGACAAAACTCACTGCTCTTGAGGAATCATACCGAAAACTTCAGAGGGATCATGAACAACTGGCAGAGAAACACGCGAAACTTCTTTACGCTGTAATGACCCTTCATAACACAGGATTCCTGGGTTTCGGAGTGAATCCAATAGATAAAAAGGCCGTAAGCAGAATTATTGCAATCAAAAGGGAGAATCCTTCAATTAAACCGGAAGAAATAGAAGAGAAGATGAAAAAGGAAGGATTCAAGATATCTGATGATGAAATAATACTCGTTTTGAGTGTTTATTATAATGAGTTTAAAAAGTAGATCATTCAGGTTTCTTTCTGTTGCCTTTGTATTTATATTCTCTCTTTCCGGCTTTGGTCAGGTGAAAGAACCGGTAGAGCCGCAGTCTCCTGGAGTGGAATTTAACAGCTTTTCAGATAAGGATAAAAAGGCCACTGCTGTAAGGTGCAGTATCAGGTTTGCAGGTGGCCAGGTGCTTACCGGAACTGCTGATTTCGCAGCTTCATACATTGAGTATAAAACTGATGAAAAAAAATCAAATATCAGAAAACTGGATGTTACTGAATTGAAACGTATCGAGTTTTTGCAGTGGAAGCCTGTTCCAAAGGGAGCCGATACATTTCTTTTCTCTCCGTCGATGATTCTGATTCATAAGACCGATGGAATGAACGAAAGCTCACAGGGGATCAGCAATATCAACAGTGTTGTTCTTAAGAGCAGGGGGCGGATCATCAGGTGCCATTTTTGTTTTTATGAATACAGGAGAAAGGGCAGGTGGATCAATTCAGGGAAAAGGGATTTTGCCTATCCTGAAACAAAGCCGCTTAAAGACACTGTTATCAGTATAGACTTTATCAGAACGAATCAGGCAGATCTGATAAGAACACTGCTGAGGGGAGTGAGTGATTTATGAAACTGTTTATGTGTTTTTTCCATCAGAGCAGACTGCCGGGAAAAAAACTTGACAAAAAATGGCGCACTGATTCTTTGAATCAGAGGTTTAACCGGGGTATTGTATGACATTTACTAAAGGAAATATGGGATTTTTCTTCGCTTTTATAATTATCGGAGCAATACTCGGTTCGGCTCTTGGTACACTTGTGGCCGGGATATTCCCTTCTCTCTCCTTTCTAAAGGGTAATCTCACCGGTCCTCTGGGTTTTAACCTCGAGATAATCAGTTTCAGTATTAAATTAAACCCTGCTGCAATTATCGGCCTTGTGCTCGGTATCTTTGTTTACAGAAGGGTTTGAGGTCGCTCCTGCGACTATCTTTTGTGCTTTGGATGTAATAAAGCGCATAAATTAAATCGGCATTTGTCGGTTGCCTGCATTCCAGATGAAAAGGCAATAGATAAATTGTATTAATAATAGGGATTCATCTCTGATTTATGAGTCCTTTTGCGCAGAGGGAGAACCTTCTGTGCAATGTGTCATGTATTCATGCGAGCATTTATGCTTTGATGAATTATGATGCAGATTGTGTCTATTGGACACATAACCAAAATTAGAAAATAACCAGGGGGTAACATAATTGGCTATTGTATCAATGAAAGCATTACTTGAGTCAGGTGTACATTTTGGTCATCAGACAAGAAGATGGAATCCAAAAATGTCAAAGTTCATTTTTACTGCAAGAAACGGGATTCATATCATCGACCTGCAGAAAACAATGCAGAGAGTTAAAATCGCATATGCTGCAATGAAAGAACTCTCAGAAAAAGGCGGAAATGTTCTTTTCGTTGGAACCAAAAAACAGGCTCAGGGAGCCATAGTTGAGTATGCAGACAAGTGCGGAATGTACTTTGTTGCAGAAAGATGGCTTGGAGGGCTCCTCACTAACTTTAAAACTGTTAGTAATTCAATAGACAGGCTCAAAGAACTCGAAAAAATGCAGGAAAATGATTCCTGGGATGCAGAAACAAAGAAGGAAAGACTCGACCTTCAAAGAGAACTCGAGAAGAAAAACAAGGTTCTCTGTGGAATAAAAAATATGAGCAAGCTTCCTGACGCTCTTTTTATAATTGACCCTAAAAGAGAAGCTATAGCTGTTCATGAAGCAAAAAAACTTGGTATTCCGATTTTTGCAGTTGTTGATACCAACTGTGATCCTGATGAGATAGATTTTCCAATTCCGGGAAATGATGACGCTATCAGGGCAATTGCACTCTTTCTTGAAACAATGGCAAATGCCGTTATGGAAGGACAGACCGGCGGGCAGGAAGCCGAGCAAGAAATGGAAGAGTCAGCAGCTACAGCTGAAGCCAGTGAAGAAACTGAAGAAAAAACCGAAGAAAAAACCGAAACAAAAGAAGAAGGCAACGACAGCTGGTAATCACATATATCCGGCAGAGTGATTCTGCCGGAAACCGGTTTATAATAGTACTTCTGTTTTTATTGAAACAGAAATCAGCATTGAGACAACGATAATATGAAAAGGAGATAAAAAGTGGCTGATATTACAAGTGAAATGATCAAAGAATTACGTGAAAAGACTCAGGCAGGTATGCTGGACTGTAAAAAGGCTCTTGTTGAAACAGACGGTGATATGGAAAAAGCGATTGAGTTTCTGAGAAAGAAAGGCCTTGCGTCTGCAGCAAAGAAAATGGACAGGGAAGTTACAGAGGGAATAATTGCATCATACATTCACAGCAATGGTAAGATCGGTGTTCTTCTTGAGCTTAAATGTGCAACAGACTTTGTTGCAAGAAATGAAGATTTTCAGACACTGGCAAAGGAACTTTGTATGCAGGTAGCTGCTGCTTCTCCTCTGTACGTGGATCCTTCTGATGTTCCTGAGGACGTTATAGCAAAGGAAAAAGAGATTTATGCAGCACAGCTTAAAGAATCAGGAAAGCCTGAGAATGTAATAGAAAAAATTGTTGAAGGAAAAGTAAACAAGTTTTATTCAGAGGTTTGTCTGCTCGAGCAGGAATATATCAAGGAATCCAAACTCAAGATCAGAGACCTTCTCAAGCAGAAGATTTCTCTCTTTGGAGAAAATATTGCTGTAGGGAAGTTTTCCAGATACCAGATAGGTCAGTAATATGACAACTCAGGCGGGAGATTCTTCCCTGGAATATAAACGGATTCTTCTCAAATTGAGCGGTGAAGCTCTTGCTGGAGACCGAAAGACCGGTATCGATCCTGGCGTTGTCAGACATATGGCTGAAGAGATAAAGGCAGTGCGCGATCAGGGTGTCGATATAATAATGGTTATCGGTGCCGGAAATATTTTCAGGGGATCGTTCGGAGAAAAACTTGGTATTGACAGGGCAACGGGTGATCACATGGGGATGCTCGCAACCCTTATTAATTCTCTGGGGATGCAGGATGCGCTTGAGAAACTGGATGTGCCCACAAGGGTTATGACATCTATCGAGATAAAGGAAATGGCTGAGGTCTACTATATAAGAAAGGCTCTCAGCCATCTTGATAAAGGGAGGATTGTTATTGTTGCAGGCGGAACAGGACATCCTTACTTTACAACAGACACTGCTGCAAGCCTCCGTGCTATTGAACTGGGCGCTGATATTCTTTTAAAGGCAACAAGAGTTGACGGAGTGTATACCAGCGATCCGGAGAAAGATCCTGAAGCGGAAAAGATCGATATTGTTTCTTACAGTGAAGTTCTGGTCAAACAGCTCAGAGTGATGGACCTGACAGCAATTTCTTTGTGTATGGATAATAATATGCCTGTAAAGGTATTCAATCTTTTTGATGATGATGCCCTTTTGAGGGTTGTTAAAGGTGAAAAAATAGGAACATTGATTTCCTGAAAATGAGGTATTTATATGGTTGAGGAGATAATAACTGATATAGAAAGCAGGATGCAGAAGAGCATGTCGAATCTTCAGAAGGAATTTACCGCTATCAGGACAGGTCGGGCAAATCCTGCAATGTTTGATTCCGTGAAGGTTGAGGTCTACGGATCAGAGATGCCTTTAAATCAGGTTGCCACAATTTCAGTTCCTGAACCAAGACTGGTTGTTATTCAGCCATGGGACAAGTCAAATCTTGCAGGAATTGAAAGAGCCATACTGAAATCTGATTTATCAGTGAATCCGGCTAATGACGGCAATCTGATAAGAATTCAGATTCCTGACCTTACAGAAGAAAGAAGAAAAGAATATGTCAAGATGGCGAAGCAGAAAGCCGAGGAATGTAGGGTAGCCATACGAAATGTCAGGCGTGACGGTAATGACATGATAAAGGGGCTTGAAAAGGATAAAGATATATCCGAAGATGACTCCAAAAACTATCAGACAAGAATTCAGAAAATTACAGATAAATATATTGATGAGGTTCAAAAACTCACCGATAACAAGGAAAAAGAAATCCTCAGTATCTGATATATGAAAGACTATAAAAAACTCATTAACCCGGAGTCCATACCTGAACACGTTGCCATTATAATGGACGGCAATGGGAGATGGGCAAAAAAGAGATCACTCCCCAGGTCAGAAGGGCATAAAAAAGGTTCTGAGATCGTTGAAACAGTAGTTGATACAGCTGTTGATATGGGAATCAGGGTGCTTTCGTTATATGCCTTTTCAGTTGAAAACTGGTCAAGGCCTTTGAGTGAAATCAGGGGTCTGTGGTCTCTGCTTGAGTATTACTTTGATCTCAATCTTGAAAAAATGCAGGAACAGGGAATACGAATAAAACATTCGGGTTCCATTCAAAAGCTTCCAGGTAAAACAAAAAAACAGATACAGCGGGCGGTTGACGCAACATCAAAGAACAAAAGGCTGGTATTGAATTTCTGTATAAATTACGGTGGACGGCAGGAAATCGTGAACGGAGTCAATAACTGGCTTGATAGCAGAAAGAGTGGAGAAAAACTCACTGAAAAGAAACTGAAGAAATATCTCTTTTCTTCTGATATTCCGGATGTCGATCTTCTTATCAGGACGAGCGGTGAATACAGAATCAGCAATTTCATGCTCTGGCAGCTTGCTTACTCAGAGCTTGTCTTTATGGATGTTCTGTGGCCTGATTTTAAACCTGAGCATCTCTACGAGTCTGTTTATGAATTTCAGCAAAGAGAAAGGAGATTCGGAGGAATATGAGTATTCGATTGAATGAAACAGCACAGAGAGTCATTACAGCCATTGTTGCACTTCCGGTATATTTTTACGGGATAATCACCCCATCCTTTCATGGAATTCCCCTTCTCATTGTTTCAATAATTATTTCCCTGATTTCACTTTATGAATTTTACCAGATTTCAGACAGAGGCGCTGATGGCAGGGCTTTTGTCTGGCCAGGCATGGTCGCGGGTTTGCTTATTAACATACTGATGTACCTGTTTGTCTTTGGCAGGCATATAGAAAGGTTCGACGCAAGAATTCTCATGGCATTGATCACTCTTGTTCTGGTTGTCATACTTCCTCTTCAGCTTTTTAAAAGGCCGATAAAGGGAGCTGTCTACTCGGTTTCAACAACAGTACTTGGACTTATATATATTGTCATTCCATTCTCTCATATAATTTTGATGAAAGCCCTTGTAAACGGAGTATATTACATAATACTACTCAACCTCGTAATAATGCTGAACGATTCGGCAGCTTATTTTGGCGGGGTCTATTTTGGTAAACATAAAACAGGTTTCGAAGTTTCTCCAAACAAATCCTGGGAGGGATACTTCTCCGGCCTTCTCTTCAGTGTTATCGGATGCATACTATGCAGTCATGTTTTTCTGGTATTCTTTGGAAAAAACCTGTTTTCCATGATTGAAGCAGCAATTGTTGGTATTGTAATAAGTATTCTCGGTAACATTGGCGACCTTATTGAGTCTGCTTTTAAGAGAGACGGAGCAATAAAGGACTCCGGCTCAATAATTCCGGGTCACGGCGGTATGATGGATGTATTTGATGCCATGATTCTTGTGCTTCCGGTTTTTTATTACTTCCTGGTTGTAATTGGGATTCCCTGATTTTTTTTAAGGATGTATCCTCAGCCCGGGACCGTAATCATTCAATAATTCCTTTGATAATATTATGAAAAATATAACAATTCTTGGATCAACCGGTTCAATCGGATGTTCAGCGCTCAGAGTGGTAAAATCATTCTCAGGTGAATTTAAAGTCCATGCGCTTGCATGCGGGAGTAATATATCACTTCTCAGAGAACAGATAAATGAATTCGGACCTTCCTTTGCGGCTGTTCAGTCAGAACGGGCCCTTGTATCAGACGAATACAAAAAGCTGAAAAAGGATTATCCTTCTGTAAGATTTTTTGAGGGGGATGACGGTGTAGTAGAACTGGCCTCTCAGAGAACTGACACTGTTGTTTCTGCAATAGTCGGTGCTGCCGGTCTCAGGCCCGGTATGGCAGCCATCGAATCCTCTAAAAGAATCGCCCTTGCTAACAAGGAAACCCTTGTTGTTGCAGGGGATATATTCATGAAAAGGGTAAGGGAAAGGGGAGTGGAACTTCTCCCTGTTGACAGTGAACACAGCGCAATCTTTTCTCTCCTTGAGAATAAGAATCGGGATGAATTGCTCAGAATTATAATAACCGCCTCCGGTGGAAGCCTGAGAGATCTTCAGGCGGACGAACTTGCAGGCGTAACTCCCGAAAGGGCACTCAAACATCCCACCTGGAACATGGGCCAGAAAATAACGATCGATTCTGCTACCCTGATGAACAAGGGGCTCGAGGTAATGGAAGCTCATCATCTTTTTGGTGTTGATTATGATAAAATAGATGTTATAGTGCATCCTGAGAGCGTTATTCATTCAATGATAGAAACTGTAGACGGATCAATTTATGCCCATATGGGTGTGGCGGATATGGCCCTGCCTGTACTGTCTGCTCTCAAGTATCCTGAAAAATGCGCTAATGAATTCGGCAGACTCGACCTTGCCAAAATCGGATCGCTCAATTTCAGGCCGGTCGATCACGCAAGGTACCCTGCGCTGGATCTGTGTTATGATGCAGGGAAAAAAAGGGGAAACATGCCTGCAATACTCAATGCCTCAAACGAGATTGCAGTGAACGCTTTCCTCGAAAAGAGAATAGGTTTTACTGATATAGTAAAAGTAGTTGAAAACACAATGAAGTCAGTTGCATTCAATCCTGAGCCATCATTTGAAGAACTGCTTGGTGCAGATCATGAGGCAAGAGATTATGCTGACTCTTATATTAAAGGAGACAATAAATGGTGACATTTACATATATCATCTCTGCTGTGGTTCTGCTCGGACTCTGTATTTTTGTACACGAGCTTGGGCACCTCCTCGGCGGAAAGATGGTGGGAATAAAAGCAAAGATTTTTTCAATTGGATACGGCAAGGGATTCTGGAAGAAAAGAATCGGAGAAACCACCTACCAGGTTACACTGATTCCCCTTGGCGGATACTGCCAGTTCTATGGTGAAGAGCCCGGTGAAAGCAGAACAGGTGAAAATTTTGAGTTTCTTTCAGCTGCTCCGTGGAGAAGGATAGTTACTGTTGCGATGGGCCCTCTGTTCAATCTTTTCTTTGGTGTGATTCTGTTCTTTGTAATGAACATGCACGGTTATCCCACAGAGACAAACAGGGTCTATATCCCTGAGCAGTACAGAACTGAGAAGAGTCTTTCTCCTGCATGGCAGCAGGGAATAAGAACCGGTGACAGAATAGTAAAGATAAATGACAGTGAAATATACAACTTCAGTGATATTCAGAGTGCAGTGATCTTTTCTGATGGAAAAACACTGAAGATTGAACTTGAAAGAAATGATAAAAAGATAGACCTTGATGTTAAACCCGTTCAGGCAGGTTCTGACGGAAGATATTCCATTGGCATAATGCCATATGGTGACAGGGTAATGGTTGCAGGCCTTCTGCCCGGAGATGTTGCCCAAAGGTCAGGGCTTGAGGAGATGGATACTATCCTCAGTGTTGACGGAATATCCATAAAAACACCAGCGCAGTTTACCTCAATTGTTCAGAAACGGGCCGGTAAAGAAACTGTTCTTGAAATAATGAGAAATGAAGAGAAAAAGGAACTCAAAATAGTTCCAAGGGCAAACAGGATCGTCAGTATAAACGGAAAGCCTGTACTCGATGAAAAAACAGCAGAAATGCTGATAAAAAAGAAAAACCTTGCACTCAACGGGACACAGCAGACAGATGTAAGCTCTTTCATGAAATCTGTTTCTGAAAGCAAGGGAAAGGAAATAACCATTGCAGCAGGTGAAAATCAAGTGAAGGGGAAGCCCTCTATAGAATCAAAGGGTTTTATTGGAATATATCCTGCAATCACTCCTGAAATGATAGAAATCAAGCACGGATTTGCAACATCCTTTGTTCGTTCATGGGTAGAGCCCTATGAATTTGTAGTGCTGAATATAAAGGGAATGGGCATGCTCTTTGCCGGAGAGATGGATGTAAGAGAGAACCTTTCAGGACCTATCAGAATTGCAAAAATAGCCGGTGATGTTGCATATTACAGGGGACTGTCTGCATTCATAATCCTTATGGCAAAGATTTCAATTATTCTCATGGTAATGAATTTTCTGCCTATTCCTGTTGTTGACGGAGGTCACCTGGTATTTTTTACAATCGAAGCAATCAGGGGAAAGCCCATCAATCCTGAAATCATGCAGAGGATTCAGACTGCGGGTGTTCTTCTTCTTATAATGCTTGGCGTATTCGTGATTGTTAATGATATATCCATGCTGCCTGCAATACAGAGATTATTTAACTGATATTTTTACGTCTTTGTTTTTCTGCTGTCTGTTCTGTTTGAATGCTGACATTGCTTTTAGCACAGTTCCATAACTGTTTGAAGCGTTCCAGAACAGGTAGCCGAAAGCCCCGGAATCATTTGATGCCCTTATCTGCTCGTGGATGTAATTTTCATTATAGTTTGATACTCTCCATCCAAAGGCCTGAAGCCACGGTCGTACTATGGTTTTGTTCTCTGCTTTCTCGAGCAGTTTTTCACATCCGGTTTTTATAAAATAGTATGGATGATCACCCGGATTGCTGAAGTTGTCGAATCCGTCGTTAAAGTGAGATGGATACAGCATCGGTGAAATAACATCACAATGCTTTGCAAGCATTTCGATTTTCTGCCCGGTTCTTCTTATGTCTATATCCTTGCCCCATGCAACCACTCCGTAAATATCTATTGAAAGAAAAGTGTTGAGTTTCGATATTTCTGAGTAAGCCTGTTTGAGAAACATGCTGATGTTTACTTCTTTTGAAAATTTTCCTGCGTCATTTCTGAATACTGCATCACTCAGATCTCCGGCAGTGGGAAATCTTATGTAGTCGAACTGTATTTCATCAGCTCCCATTCTGCAGAGTTCCTTTGCAAGGGCTATGTTGTAGTTCTGTACATCTTTATTTGTTGGGTCACACCAGATTTCTTTTGATCCTCTGTTCCAGACTCCTCCGGTTCGTTTGGAATGAATGGCAAATGAAGGATTATTCTTAACAAGAAGGTGGTCCCTGAAAACAGCTATCCTCGCGATTGTATAGAATCCATTTTTGTGAAGTTCTCTCAATAGCCTGGATGGATTGTCAATGGTACGCTTTCTGTCCATCCCGTATTTTTTGACGAGTTCCACATCACTTTTATAGTTAATAATACCGGTTATATCCTTTGCGTCAAAAACAACAGCATTGATTCCGCTCTTTCTTATAACAGGAAGGCTTTCAATGAAATTTTTGCTCCCTGTTGTTGATCCTGTAAAATAGAGCCCCCTTGCAAAAGAAAGCTGAATATTTTTATTTTTTTTTATGCCGGGAAGCATTGCAGGAAGTTTTCCGGGAATCAGTATTACCTGCCCCTTTTTGATTTCCTGTGCTGATACATTGTTGAGTTTTTTGATTTTGTGAGAGAGTTCACGAAGAGTATATGAATCAGTGAGATAAATAATCATCTCGGCAACATCACGGAGCCTGGTTGATTCAGCAGCCTCATAAACCAGAAAAGGACCGGCAGAAGAGAATCCTTTCGGAAGAGAACGCGTTGTTATTTCGTATGAATCAAAATTGCCAGGTTCAACAACAGTGAACTGGCGGCTGAAATTATCTGCAATTCCTGTGTGCTCGATATATGCGCTTCTCAAGAGGTCGAATGCATATGTTATTCTGTAGTAGTGGCTGTTGATCATGAATACTGCAATGATGAATATAATGCTGGTGGCTATGGTAAATTTGAGATTTGTTTTCAAAAAGTTAAGCATATTGATTTATCTGTTCTCCTGTTCTGTTGGGTCAGAATTTTTCTTGATATTAAACATTGAATTATTAATTATTACCGAAGCAGGTTTCGGTAAAGGTCCGGTGTACATGGCAGGGGTTCATCACCCCGGGAATGATCAGATTTCTGCCATTGATTTATCCGGCAGATGTTTGGTCCCTGTGTAAAAGAAATAAAACCATGGCAATAAGTAAAGTAAGATTTCTTTCTGTATTAAATTCTTAGGCTTGAATATATGGGAAATAATAAGATAATTGATTATTCCCCTCCCTTGACGGGAGGGGCTGGGGAGGGTGATCTTTATTGTTTATTCACCCCCTCCTGTCCTCCCCCGTCGAGGGGGAGGGATTAAGGAAAGAACTGAATGGCGAATATTACATCCATACCAATATATACAGGAAGAAAAGTCATAGGCATATGGATGGGGATGAAGAATTTTCATCAATACATCCTCTCTATTCTCAGGTCTTTTCAGTCTTTCAGGTATCTCCGTTTCAGGTCTGTGTACAGGATAATCATCAATCAGACACGGTTTACAGGCATTGACGCGCTTCCGTTCGTGGTATTCATTGCACTTCTTATCGGAGGTACTGTAATCATTCAGTCTATGACTAATTTTCCGAAATTCGGTATTGAAGGATTCATAGGCAATCTGCTGGTAATAATAGTTGCAAGAGAACTCGGGCCCCTGGCTACATCCCTCATTGTAATAAGCCGTTCAGGATCTGCAATCACAGCCGAGATAGCCACTCAGAAACAGAATCGCGAAATTCTCTCTCTGGAGATTATGGGCATTGATACAAAGCTCTATATAGTTTTCCCGAGAATAATAGCCACCATACTCGCAATATTCTCACTGATTGTTATATTCGATATCGTTGCCTTTATCGGAGGTTATGCGATATCCAGGCTTACCGTATATATCCCCGTCGATGTTTTTGCGCAGTCACTGCTCGATGCCTTCAGTCTTGAAGATCTTCTTGCAACAATAATAAAGAGTGTATTCTATGGGGTTATGATTCCTCTTATCTGCTGCTATTACGGTTTTATGCCAAGGTCAAAGTTCGAGATACCAATATATGTTTCGAGAGCGGTAATACGCACTCTCGCAATTATTTTTTTTACCAATGCTGTTATCTCTGTTCTGTTTTATCTCTAGGAGGAGTTTTGGAAAATTTTTTGCAGATGAAGGACGTTTCGATTGCTACAGACAGGATGGGATTCCTCTCATCCGTAAATATGGATATTGCCAGGGGAGAGAATGTTGTATTCTTCGGACCTGAGAATTCAGGTCTCGACGTTATTTTTCCTGTAATTCTGGGTATAGAGGAGTTTACAGGAGAGGTAATCTTCGAGGGCAGGTCTGTTAAAAAATTCGCTTACAATGAAAAACATAATTATAAAAAATCAATAGGTTATCTTCACGGGGATTACGGCCTTATAAGCAATATGACTGTGAGACAGAATATTGCACTGCCACTGGAGTACCACTCTGACATGTCTGAAAAGAGGATTAAGCAGTATGTGGATGACCTTATTGATCTTCTTAACCTGGATTCATGCAAGAATTTCAGGCCGGTTGACCTGTCCCGGTCGGAAATTCTCAAGACAGCCTTTGCCAGATCAATCGCGCTTAACCCGGACCTGCTTTTTATTGAGCATGCATTTGAAGGGCAGTCTCCTCTTAATATTCAGTCATTTATGGATTCACTTAAAGATATTGCCGCAAAGAAAGACAAATCAGTTCTTTTTGTTACGTATGATCCGCAAAATTTTCTTGATCTTGCTGACAGATATGTGATGATTTTCAATGGAAGGATTGTTTTTGACGGTAAAGGCAGGGATTATCTTGAATCCGGTAATCCTTATGTTGTTCAATACAGAACCATGTCAGATGCAGGGCCAATGGTTATATTGTAAAAAGAGGGAACTTCTATGGCAAGATTCGAAAAAAATGAATTAAGAGTAGGGCTCTTTTTGCTGGTGCCACTGGCGATACTTCTTGTATTCGTGATTTTAAAACTGGGATATTCCTTTGCGTCTTCCACAATTGACGTTTATCTAAAGATAGACACCCTCACCTCAGTCAAGAATGGCACACCAATCAAGATCAAGGGATACACAATCGGAAGGGTTGTGGATGTTAAGCCTGTGTTCAAACCCGCTCTTCATTTCCTTGCAACAATGAGAATTCAGAATAATATTGAACTCTATGAAGACTGTTCAGCAGTTGTAATGAATCAGAATGTTCTGGGAGACCCGGTAATAGAAATGAGAAATCCTGAGCTCAAGGGAAACGAACTACAGGATGGTGATGTTATTGAAGGAATCGAATATGTGAATCTCGAGGCAATACTTCAGGATGTTCACCAGCTTCTTTCCGGTCTGACCAGCACTGTTGGTGTAGTGCGTCAGATAACCCTCGAGAGCAGGCAGAATCTCAGAACCCTGGTTGCAAACCTTTCAAGCAGTGTTGCGAACATAAATATAATTCTCGAGAATTCCCAGAAGGATATCCTGGCAATTCTCGGATCATTCAGGAAAACAGCCAAAACCATGAATGAAATTTCAGTGGAGCTCAAGAAACATCCTGTGAAATTTCTCTTCAGGGATGAGGATGACTGATATCCCTGCTTTTACAGGTTGATGGTTTCTCTTACCTTATACGGGGTTTTTTCCTGTGATTCGTGATAAATTCTTATCATTATTTCAGCGAGTATTCCCATCTGTATGAAGAGTATACTCAGTATTACAAGGAGTATGGTCAGAAAAAGCAGGGGGTTCCCTGTCATATTCTGGCCTGCAAGGATTTTCATGAGAATTACAGCTATTCCGCTGAGGATGCTCAGAAACAGGAGGATGAGTCCTGTTCCGCCAAAGATATGGATCGGTCGTGTAAAATATGAACCCATGAATTTCACTGTTGCCAGGTCGAGAATTACTTTGAATGTACGTTTTATTCCGTATTTTGATTCCCCGAACTGTCTTGCATGGTGTTCAACAGGTATTTCAGTGATTTTAGCGCCAATCCATGAAGCATGAACAGGAATGAACCTGTGCATCTCACCGTAGAGATTTACCTGCCTTATGATTTCTCCCCTGTAAGCCTTTAACGAACAACCCAGGTCTTTTAAAGTAACACCTGTTACTTTTGCAATAAGGCGGTTTGCTATCTTTGAGGGTATCTTTCTTGATATGAGTTTGTCCTGCCTGTTTTTTCTCCATCCGCTTACAACATCATATCCTTCGTCAATTTTTTCAAGCAGCCGTGGAATGTCATTTGCGTCATTCTGCAGATCAGAGTCCATGAAAACTATTATCTCACCTGTTGAATAGTCAATTCCGGCTGACATTGCCCCTGTCTGTCCAAAGTTTCTTCTGAATAGTATGATTTTTACTCTTTTGTCTTTTTTTGCAATTTTTTGCAGAATTTCAGGCGATTTATCCGAACTTCCATCATCTACGAATATAATTTCGTAGGTTTTTTTCAGGTTTTTGAGGGCATCAACAATGTGCTCATACTGAAGCTCTATGTTTTCTTCTTCATTGTATACTGGCAGAACTATTGATAAATAGGGATTTCTGGTCTTTTTTGCGGTCTTTTTAACTGCTTTTTTAGCTGATACAGCCATTTCTGGTCCTCCGGCTTGTTGCTGACTGCAACTGGTCAATTGATCTTCTAGAGAGTTTCCTGTTGGGATAAATCTCAAACAAAATTCTTTATCTGTGTTTTGAATTTTTCTGTCAAATAAATAAATATATCTATATCCTGTTGGGGCGTATCGCTATCTGCTGTACGGGCGTATCGCAATACGCCCCCACAGCCCATACCATTCTCTATGGCTGTTCAATACTGCAATGCTCATTGCAGCTTGCCCAAATGAGTATTACTTAACAGCTTAATCTGCGGTTCAGACCAGATGCAGTGGATCTATAACAAGCATAATTATATCCCCGATACGAATAATAATGTGTTGGAGACACTCCAGAGTGTGACGGAGACATATAATTATGTATCAGAGATATATAATTATGTATCAGAGATATATAATTATGTATCAGAGACATATAATTATGTATCAGAGACATATAATTATGTATCAGAGA
>CAZEJW010000092.1:0-17991 GCA_964512685.1 uncultured Leptospirales bacterium
TACATAAGAACATCGGCACGTGAAACAGCATTATCGAGAGATTCATTTTTTTTAACCACCACTACCCCGCAGGAAACAGTAACCTTTTTCAAACCCTGGGTGAAATTTCCGGGGATTTCAGCTTCTGCAATGGATTCCCTTATTCTTTCTGCCATCGATACTGCAGAATCAGTATTATTCTCTGAAAGAATAATAAATTCATCACCGCCCCATCTAACAAGAAGATCCTCAGGTCTTATTGCAGATCCGATAAGACCGCTTATTTCTCTAAGTACCCGGTCTCCCTCAAGATGCCCCATCCTGTCATTGACCTGCTTAAAATTGTCAAGATCCATAAGAAGGATACAGAAAGAGCGTTCATGTCTTCCAAGAATATTGCTTATCCTTGCAAATGCTTCGGAAAGTTCCCTTCTGTTGGCGAGGCCGGTAAGAGCATCAATTCGTGACATTGCCTCAACTTTCTGCTGATACCTGTTTACTGTTATAATTGTAAGAATGATAATAAGAACTGAAGCAGCAAAACCCACCAGGACAGTATTTATAAAATTCTGTCTTGCAGTCGCAAGGGAACTGGTCTCATCCTGTTCAACAATAAGAAACCAGTCTATATCAGAAATATATCTTGTTGTTAGAATTATATCCCTTGAATTTCTGGTAAATGAATAATTACCAAGATCATTATCCACTTTAAGAATGTCTTTTTCATACGAAGAGACACCATTCATTTTCTTAAGGGATGCTTTCTCGATCAGAGAACTGTCTGTGTGAACCTGAACAACACCATTTCTGTCTACCATGAAAATCGTTCTGTTATACTTCTGCTGATAACTGGATATAAGATCAGCAACCTTTTTCATCTTCATGCCAACACCGCAAACTCCCAGCAGTTTTCCCCGATGGTCCTGAATTCTGAAATTGATAAAAATAGTAAGAACATTTCCGGATGCCTCGTCAGTATCAACATCAAGATCATATTCCCTGCCTGAATCAATAAAACGGTAATACCACACATCATGCGAATCAGATCTGCTTACACGCTTGTGAACACCTTTAAAATGATAGTACTTTCTACTTCCAGAGGAAACAAAAAAAGTAGAGAAAAAAGCATACTTGTTTTTGATTTCCAAAAGATAGTGTGTAATTTTATTGAGATCTTTTTCTCCGGAAACAGCCCAGTCTTTCAAAAAAGTGTCATTTGCCATGCTTGATGCTACAAAAACAGGTTTTCTTAATTCAGAGATCAATTCAGAATATATATTATCCCTGGTCAAAGGCAGATCGTTTTCGAGAATTTCCTTATGAACAGAATCTCTGGTAATGGTAAAGTTAAACAGGCTAAGACCAATGAATGAGAAGAAAAGAATGAATGTAACAGCAATAATCAGTCTGTTTCTTGGAGTCATATCAATGATTCTTTTCATAACAGGAATCTTCCCCCTCCCTCGGGATTTTGAATGGATAAGTTTTTGAGCAATAATTTCATTTATAAATTATATATTAAAAAACTATTATACATCAATATGTCAACAAAATGATTTAAAAATCAAAGCCGGATTATAATCCAACTTTGATCGGGCAAACACAAAATAGTGATTCATAAAAATTGTTATTGCCCATCAAAAGCTGATTATAATAGATGACAGATAGAAATATTTCGATATAATTCAACTCCAGTAATCCGTATAAGGATTCAAAAATAACAACGGAGGTTAATATGAAAAAAATTTTTACACTGGTTTTTTGCCTGATTATTGCAGGAGGGGCGCTTTCCTGCACAAAAAAATCAGGAGATGACAAATCCCTTGCAGATATTAAGGCAAAAGGTTTTTTTATTGTTGGTCTGGACGATGAGTTCCCGCCAATGGGCTTCAGGGGCAAAGATTCCGAAATTACAGGATTCGACATCGACCTGGCAAAAGAGACTGCAAAAGAAATGGGAGTTGATGTTAAATTCAAACCGGTTGACTGGGACGGAGTTATCTTCAGCCTTACAAAAGGTGACATTGATGTCATATGGAATGGACTGACAATAACCAAAGAAAGAAAAGAAAGAATAGCTTTTACAAAGCCATATCTCGATAACAGACAGATTATTATAGTTCAGAAAAAAAGCTCTATAAAAAACAAGAAAGACCTTGCAGGGAAAATTGCAGGCCTCCAGCTTGGGAGCAGTGCAGAAAAAGCTCTTAACAGAGACAAGGAAACAGCAAAGAGTCTTAAGGATGTGAAAAAGTACTCGAATAATCCTCTCGCTCTCATGGATCTCGCTTCCGGAAGGATCGAAGCAGTTGTTGTGGATGAGATTGTAGGAAGATACTATATTGCAAAAAAACCCGGGGTCTACAAAGTAATTGCTGATGATTTCGGCCGTGAAGAATATGGTGTTGGACTCAGAAAAAAAGATGTTTCCTTTAAAAAGGAACTGGACCGTGCACTTGATGCTGTAAAAACAAGCAAGGCTGGTGTTAAAATATCAAAAAAATGGTTTGGCGAAAATATTCTTAAAAACTGAGTCGGAGGCCTGTCTTGTCATATCTCGCTGATGTATCATTATTCATTTTAAAAGGAAGCGTACTCACATTAAAGCTATACGGAGTTACGATTGCTTTTGCAATACCGTTGGGCGTAATCCTTGCCCTGTTTAAAATATCCAAATATCCCGCACTCAGGGGAATCATCAGTTTTTATACATGGGTATTCAGAGGCACTCCGCTCCTGCTGCAGCTTTTTTTTACATACTATGGTTTATCCACAATAGGAATAAACCTTGCACCTTTTACAGCTGCCGCACTAACCTTTGTGGTGAATTATTCAGCTTACCTCACCGAGATATACAGGGCAGGTATCGAATCAATTGACAAGGGGCAGTACGAGGCAGCGAAAGCTCTTAACATGAGTTACGTGCAAACAATGAGGAGAATTATACTCCCTCAGGTTGTAAGGAGAACACTCCCGCCAACCTGTAATGAAGCAATCACTCTTGTTAAAGACACTGCACTAGTTGTAGTCATAGGCATGGGTGATCTTTTGAGGTCGGCCAGGGAAATATTTACCAGAGACTTTTCGATTGTCCCTTTTCTCATAGCTGCCGTTATTTATCTTTTAATGACATCTGTTATAGTTTACATTTTCAAAAAACTTGAACAAAAATACTCTGTTTATGAATAGGTTACAGGATGCTGATGATCAATGCTGAAAATATTCACAAATTCTTTGGAGATCTGCACGTATTGAATGACGTCAGCCTCGAGGTTAAAAAAGGCGAAGTCGTTACGATAATCGGACCATCCGGTTCCGGCAAGAGTACACTCCTGCGCTGTTTTAACGGTCTTGAGTCAATCGATGACGGAACAATATATATCGAAGATGAACTCTTTGCCAGAAAGAAAGATGGACAAGCAGAACGAATTCCAAAAAAAGACCGAAAAAAAATCAGAGAAAAAATCGGCATGGTTTTCCAGCACTTTCATCTCTTCCCCCATCGTACAGTCCTTGAAAACGTAATAGAAGCTCCTGTGACAGTTAACGGAATGAATAAAAGAGAAGCAATAACAATGGCTGAGATAATTCTGGACAAGGTTGGCCTGCTTGATAAAAGAGATTCATATCCTTCAAAAATATCAGGCGGGCAAAAACAACGCGTTGCCATTGCACGCGCTCTTGGCATGAATCCGGATATAATGCTCTTTGATGAGCCTACATCAGCACTCGACCCTGAACTTGTTGGAGAAGTACAGAGAGTAATAAAGAAACTTGCATCTGAACATATGACAATGGTAATCGTAACACATGAAATGGGTTTTGCAAGGGAAGTATCCGACAGAATAGTATTTATGGACAATGGGCAAATAATCGAAGATGCTCCTCCAGAAAAACTGCTCAATAATCCCGATCATCCAAGGATAAAACAGTTCCTCGAGACAATCACCGGTCGAAATTCATATCCCGCCAGTGAATAAATATTCTATTGATTAAAACAAATTTATAATTTAAACTTTTTCATCAGATCTTTTCCTCATAATCAGGAATTCTGCACAGATCGAGAAGTTTTTTTCGATCTTTTATAATAACCTCTCCCCTTTTCTTTTCAATGATATCCATATCGTTCAACTGTTTTAGTATCCTGGAAATATTGACTCTGCTGGTTGCAGCAAGAGTGGCAAGCTCTTCGGTCGTAAGTTTGATGCTTACAGGGTGCTCATATTCACTCTCCTTCATATAAAGAAAAAAATAATTAACCACCCTGGTAAGGGTATCATAAAAGGATTGATATTCTGTTTGAACGCACATTAACTTGAGAAGCTTGCTGTAATATTTAGCCAGATTAATTCCTATCTCAGGATGATCCTGTATATACATTTCAAGCATGATATGCGGAACCCTGAAAACATCCACATCAGTAAGCGCTGTTGCAGTTACAACTGCATTTCCCGGAGTGCAAAAACAGTCCATCCCGAATAATGACTGCTGTGACTGAAAACCGATTATTTTTTCATTCCCGTCATAACTTAAAATTGATATCCTCACAACTCCCTTATCGACAAGATAAAACCTGTCCAGAGAATCATGCTGACTGTAGATCACACTTCCTGAATTGAAATGCTCAATATTTCCGTCAGATACAAGATCATATAATGTTGAAAATTCTTTTTCGAGCCATAAAGAGGGATGATTCATGTTACCTCCGTTTATAACAACGCATTTGCAATATACAATAGCGTCACAAAAAGTAAAGAGGGGAATCCCCCCTTCTTCTCATAACGGAATCCACTGTAATGTTTTTTTATCATTTTTTTTTCGTATGTAACATGCGTTACATACGAATGAAGATCATTACAGTAGATTAGTTTTTGTATTCATGGTTTATTCCTGAGTATTATTAAATTAACATTTAGTAGCACATGGATTGTTAATTTTTTAGTCTGATAATAATCACCCGGAATAAAAGCTGAATAAAATCAAAACAGGTTCATTAATTTACAGATCATTCAATTGAACAGGTTCACAAGGAGAATTAACATGTCAAAAAAATTTCCGAATCTTTTTTCACCAGCAAAAATCGGCAACCTTACAATCAAGAACCGGGTACTTAAAGCGCCTCAGTCAACCGGGATGAGTAATATGGACGGAACTGTATCGGAGAGGCTCGTTAGACACTATCAGGAAATAGCAAAAGGGGGAACCGGCCTTATTGTAGTGGAATACGCGTTTGTGGATAAAATCGCAAGCAAGTCTGCACACTGCCAGCTTGGGATATGCGATACGGAACACATCCCTGGGCTTGCATGGCTTGCAAGGGTTATAAAAGCAGAAGGTTCAATTCCGGGGATACAGATTGAGCACTGTGGCCGTCAAAAATTCCTTGGAACCAAGCCCATGAAATCCGCATCCAGAATTCCATGGCCTAATCTTCTTGCCAACCACGGTCTCGAAGCAGTGCCGGATGAACTCACAGTAGAAGAAATACATGAGATTGTTGAAAATTTTGGAGATGCCTCAGTCAGGGCCGTAAAGGCCGGATATGAACTAATAGAAATTCATGGAGCTCACGGATACCTCTTAACAAATTTTTTCTCTCCTCACACGAACAAAAGAAATGACTATTACGGAGGATCTCTTGAAAACAGATCAAGGATTTATCTTGAAATAGTAAGAAATATCAGACAAAAAATAGGTCCGGATTTTCCCCTTACAATAAGGTTAAGTGGAACAGATTATGAGCCTGACGGATTTCCAATTGAGGATACAATTGAACTTTCAAAAATGCTTGAAGCCGAAGGCATTGATGCCATTCATGTTTCAGGCGGAGATCATCACATGATGATACATCAGGTTACACCGATGGCCCTTCCTGTATGTTATAATACATGGGCGGCTGAAAGAATAAACAAAGAAATCAGTATTCCTGTCATAGCATCAGGCTCAATAACGCTGCCGGAATATGCAGAAGATATTATTTCCTCAGGAAAAGCCGATTTTGTCGGACTGGGAAGACCTCTCTGGGCCGATCAGTACTGGTGCAAAAAGGCAGATGAAGACAGACCTGAAGATATCAGGCCCTGTATCAGATGCAATGAAGGTTGTCTGGAAAGAACATTTTTTAATTACTGTGGTGTTACCTGCGCGGTTAATCCGATTATTGGAGTTGAGGGCCTGCTTGATATAGAAAAAGCGGAAAATGAAAAGAATGTTGCAATAATCGGTGGAGGACCAGCCGGAATGGAAGCAGCAAGAGTATGCGCGTTACGCGGACACAATGTTACAATTTTCGAAAAAAGAAAACCCGGCGGCGCATTACACGAAGCATCAGCACCTGATTTTAAATCAGATATAAGGCCATATATGCAGTACCTTATAACTCAGACAGAAAAACTGGGCGTAAAAACAGAGATGAAAGAAGCCGATTCTGCAATAATTAAGGCCGGGAATTACGACACTGTTCTGGTTGCATCAGGTGCAGAAGCAGTAGTGCCTAATATTCCGGGTGTTGAAAACAAATCAGTATTGAGTGCCCTGGATGTACTGAACAAACAAAAAGATTGCGGATCAACTGTAGCAGTTATTGGCGGAGGGCTTGTTGGATCTGAAACCGCACTCTGGCTTGCTGAACAGGGTAAAAAAGTAACAGTAGTAGAAATGGAAAATGAGATAATGAAAGATGTTGCCGTTACTGACAAACTTGCCTATGCCGATAAAATTGCCAAAACATCAATGACTGTACTCACTGGACAAAAGGTCGAAAAAATTAGTGACAACAGTATAACTGTCAGAGATGCTAAAGGTATAACGACTGAAATTTCAGCAGATACAGTGATACTTGCAACCGGTTTCACACCATTAAATAAAATTTACGATGACCTGAAAATTATGGATATTGATGTAAGAATAATTGGTGATGCAATCACACCAGGAAAAATATTCGATGCAATCCATACAGCATACACTGAAGCACGTTTAGTGTAATCCGATAGATCATCAGGATGTAGAAACAATCTGCATCCTGATGATTACTCTTAAAAGGCTTCCAATTGCAGCATATAATTCATTCCAAGATCTATATAATCCTTCAGATGCAATGAATACACTGAGGCAAATTTTTCCATTTCACCTGAGGAAATTCTTATTTGGAGAGGAGGCCCCATCTTCATTTCTTCCTTTTTACATTCGATGACAAAGACTCTGCCATCAGGTTTCATTACACGCTTCATCTCTTTCATCACTGAATGAATATCGTTACTACCCAGGCAATGAAGAACTGTGGAAATAAGACACATATCGAAAATACCATTTTCAACAGGCAGTTTGAGAGTAATATCATAAAGAAGAGGGTGTAGATTATCTATTCCACTTCCTGCAACAATACGGGACAGGTTTTCAATTTCTTCTTCTGATTTATCAACAGCACAAACCAGTCCGGTTTTACCAACAGCATTGGCAAATCTTATAGAATAATCCCCTCGCCCGCACCCCAGATCAAGAATATATTCGCCTTGTTTAATATCAAATTTTTTGAAAAGCAGTTCCGGATCGTGCATATGAAAACTGCTCTTCCCTCCTCTGCGATTCCTGTTATGCAAAGAGTATAAACTGTTATCATTTTTAATCATTAGTATATTTCTCCATTATAGATAGTATATAAAAGACTCTATCTTTGTTTTATCGTTTTCGTTTTTATTACCATCAAAAGTCATATTAAGAACAGGCTTCTTAGAGCTCAGATTCTTTTGAAGGATTTCAAGAGTAATACCGGTATTTTCATACATTGAATTTACATTTATAACACCATCAGCATTTACTGAATTGAATACTGATTTGGCCAGTCTGTATCTGCCATTACCCCCTGCATAATAGCCAACAATTCTGTCAGCTTTCTGAACAAGATTTTCAATATCAGTGTCAAATGAAGAAACCGGTTTTAAAAACTGTGAAATTTCATGCATGCTGTTCTTCATCCGTTCAATAATGTGCTTATACTTTTCTTCTTTTTTGTTATGATAAATATAGTCTCTCAGAAAAAACCAGCAGTATTCAGATAACGGACTGAAAAGTACCCTGCATCTTTTTTCATCAAGATCAGTAAAGACCGAATCATTAAGAAAATCATTATAAAGAATATAGAGTTCTCCTACAGCAAGAATTCTGGGTGAAGACAGCAGAGCAGAGTTTTCACTGGAAATTTCATCCGCAATACAGCTGATTGATTCAGCAGAAAAACTCCCTTTTCGAATATTTTCCATAACTGTTTTGAGGTATCCTGCCCTTGAATGGGGAGCTGCGTGAAGTATAACGTCACCTGCAATCAGCCCCAGAAAGACCGATTCAATATATGACTCATCCCTCTGAAAAAAATCTTCAAGAAATGGAGAAAAGATACTAACATTTGCAAAACCCTTTTGATCGAGAAGGCTCTTGATCAGTCTGCTGTACTGACCTTCAACCTCAGCACCTTCTGTCTGAGGCAGAAAGATTTCACATAACTCATTTTTATCCCTCTCCCCTGCACAGGAACAGACATCGCCAAGAAGTGCAGTCATGGAAAAATATTCCTCACTGATCATGTGCTTTCTGCCCTGCCCTACACTTTCTGCAGAAGATGCATTCATCACCCTGGCATTGATTCCTCTGCTCTGAAGTATCTCACTGTATATTGAAGAAAAAGGATACAGATGTGGGATGTAGAGGATTTTATTTTCATTCACATTCTCAAAATTGCTATGTAAAAATACTTCCTGCACCTCAGTTTCAGAACCAGTTGTATCTTCACTTCCTCTTCCGGAAAACTTATCAGCATCAAGACTGTTCAAAAAGGCTTCCAGTCTTGTTCTGACTCCTACACCGGAAGAATGTTCATCCACTTCAATACAAAGAAACGGTTTGTCTTTCATAATTTCCCTGCAATAGTGAAGCAGAACTGAATCCGGGCCGCATCCGTGATGAGTGAGAACAATTGCATACATATTGGGTTTATCTTTAACAAAGGTTGCAGATTCAAGAATATGCTGTCCAAAGGGCCAGAACATATTGGGATGTTCAATTGATATATCAGTCTCAGGTATTTCATAAAACGGAAGCACCCTGTATCCCATATCTTCAAGCATCTGAGGGATTCCCATATTTAAAACAGGATCTGCAATTCCATAGATTTTGGATATTAAAACAAACGTTATTTCATCGGGATTAAGGGAATCCATTGCAGCCTGGCTGTTTTTTTCAAGCCTCTGTTCAAAATCCTTGAATGCCATCATGCCTTTTTGAAGAGCTCTGAAGATATCCTCATCCTTTTTACCCAGGATTTTTCCCATGCCTGAAAAACTTTTCATCATGAATTCCTGTCCAAAGCTGAATGCAATAGTTGGGCAGAGCAGGCCTATGCCCTTTTTATCCAGCTCCATTGTTTCCCTAACAACCTTGAATGCAAGCTGCATGTAAGCACAGCCATAATTCTGCCTGGTATTTGATCCAGGATGATCTACTGTATATAAATCAGGAAAAAATATAAAATCGACTTTCTTTTGAACCAGATCTGCCACATGCCCATTAACGAGTTTTACAGGGTAGCAGGTTTCGCCAGGCGAATGATGCTGAGCAAGAACAATTGTTTTTTCATCAGTAGGATCAGACATTATTACATTGAATCCAAGTTCTTTAAAAACATTGTAGAACATCTGAAACATCCCAAAAGTGAAGAGAGCCCTGGGGATACCAACTGTTTTCTTTAATGGATCTATTCCGGGGTCATATCCCCTGAAAACAAGCTCATCAACACTTTTAGAATAACGTGATTCTTTTTGGCTGGCATTTAATTTATCATTCTTCTCTGAAGCCCGGTCTTCAGGGTAGAAACCTCTGAATTTTGTCTGCTGATCTTTCATCTCCTCCATTGCAATAATTGCTGCTCCATATGCTCCTGTAACACTGAAAAAAGGAGGAACTGTTATTTTTTTACCAGTAACCGACCTGAAGGCGTTTACAACTCCCTGATTATACCCAAGCCCTCCCTGCAGAAAAATATTATCTCCGATTTTTCTACCGCCAACTACTCTGTCCATGTAGTTATTGACTACAGAATAACAGAGTCCTGCACATATATCTTCTATAGCTGCTCCTGCTGCAAGATGTTCTGCAACTGAAGACTCAATGAACACAGTACACCTCTCTCCCAGGTTAAGAGGATTTTTTCCAAGCAATGCAATATCACCAAATTCTGAAACCGGTATATTGAACTTAACAGCCTGCTCTTCTATGAAAGATCCGGTTCCTGCTGCGCATATTTTATTCATCTGGAAATCTTTAACCATCCCGTTTTCCAGGCTTATATATTTTGAATCCTGCCCGCCGATTTCGAATATTGTGTCTACATCAGGATCAATTAATACTGCAGCCCTGGCCTGGGCAGTAATTTCATCCTTAACAATATCCGCACCAACAAGGTCACCAATCATGTAACGTCCTGAGCCTGTTACACAGACACCGGAAATATTGATATCTTCTCCGCATTCAGATAAAATACTTTCCAAAGCCTTTTTAACAGCTGCTTCAGGATCTCCATAAGTCTTTAGATACCTCAATGACAGAATTTCCCTGTTCTCATCAATCACTACTACATTTGTGCTTGTAGAACCGGTATCAATACCGAGACAGCACACAGTAGATTTATCCCTTCCTGAGAATCCACTGCATTCATGCCTGCCCGAATGATCATCTTTTCCATATGAACTCAGTTCCTTATATTCATTGGCAACACTTTCATTCACAATAGATCTGTTACTGCTCAGATAAACCAGAAGCAGATCAATGGGAAAATTCATTTCCTTTTCATGTGCGATCAATGCAGCCCCGAACGAAATTACATTCCCGCAATTCTCAGGTACAAATATGTCATTTCTATTCAGACCAAGTATATCTTTCAGGGAGTTAACCATTACCCTGTTTTTGGCTACACCTCCTGTTACTATCAGCGGAAGACACAGAGGAAGTTTTTTCATGACAGAACCTCTGAAGTTCTTTGTAACAGCATATGCCAGCCCTTTAAGAATATCATTCACAGGAACTCCCTCCTGCTGATGATGAATGATATCGGTTTTTGCAAACACACTGCATCGTCCTGCTATCCTTGGAACTGACGTTGACTCTTCTGCTAATGGATCAAAAGCTTCAAGACTGAGGTTGAGCCTGGATAACTGCTCTTCCAGGAAGGACCCGGTACCGGCGGAACAGTTTGTATTCATGGAAATTTTCAATGTGGATTTATCATCCCTCATAAAATCCGTAATATATTTTGAAGACTGCCCTCCGATCTCAACTATACCCATTATATCATTTTTAATCATAAGACTCCCTTCAACAAGAGCAGGCACTTCCTGTATAAAAGGCAATCCGGCCTCTGCAGATATATTTCTTCCGATGCTGCCTGTTATTGCACCATAGACAATCTGTTCCTGATTAAATTTTGACAGAAGGTTGATTATCATTTCTTTTAAAACATCTGCAAACCTGCCCTTGTGCAGCCTGTATTCATTGAGCACGACTTCTTCATCCGAATTAAGAACTGTTATTTTTACTGATGAATAACCAACATCTATTCCAACACTTAACATTTTTCCTCCGTTAATATTTTCCTTAGTTTCAACAACTTAATTCACTCCTGAGTCATACCTTCAGGATACAATAGTTATAAATAATAAAGATAGTATTATCTAACTTGCACTCAAAAAAATTTTACTGTTTTTTATTTTTTATACCCAGATAGTTCTCATATGTTATAGAGCTGTCAACTCTGTCTAAAATCTTCTTAAGCTCCAAAAACTCAGGTTCCGAAATTGCTGAAACAAAAGTTTTTCTGAGATTTCTCTGAACTTCAAAAAGAGTATCCTTAATTTCCAGCCCCTTAGCCAAAAGGTATACTCTGTACATTCTCCCATCTGCTTCATCCTTTTCCCTTGCAATAAAACCAAAGTTTTCCAGTTTCTTAAGAGCTCTTCCTACATTACTTCGATCCATGTCAAATTTCGATGAGAGCTCCTCCTGACTGCATCCTGGCTCACTTTGATATATCATCATAAGAGCTCTTAATTCTATATGGGAGATCCCATACACAGCAAGTTCCCGGTCTGCGATCTTATGCATCTTTTTTATTATTGATCTGAAATTAACAAATACATCTTTAACTGTATCAAACATGTTTTTTCTCTCTCTTTCCAGGCAGGATAAACAAACTGCTCATTCAATATCAGAAATTTAAAATCAGCCATATTTTCAATGTCCAGAAGTATTTACAATTTCACTGATTAATTCCTCAAAGCCTGTTCCTGCAATTATTTCATTATCTTTTATATCCAGAAATCCCCGGACAATTAATGAAGTTGCATCACTCTCAGTCAATCCCTTTGACTGAAGATAACTGACCTCTCCGCTGTCAATTCTGCCAATAGCAGCCTCATGAGAAAGTTTAACATCCGGGTGTCTTGAAATAAGACCTGGAACAGCTTCAATTGTACCTGTTTCATCCATAAGCAATCCTGAACAGTCAACATGCCCCCTTGCATTCTTGCCTGAAGCATCAATAATTCCTTTCTGGATTGCCGTTCCACCGGTATTGACCGTTCTTGAACAGATCTCTGCACCTGAATTTTCACCGGTCATTAATATCGTTCCATTGATTTCACACAGGGTTTCAGGCATAGACACTGTTGCTGCTGTGAGTTTAGCAGTTGAATTAAATCCAGATAAATATATAAACGGATCAATTTTTACATTATCAGATGGACGCAGACAGTAATAGTTTTCAGTATATCTCCCGTTATCCTCCACAACTGTTCTTGATCCCGGCTCAACCCTGACCCTGCTTCCCCAGTTATGTATCATTGTGTTGACCAACTCTGCGTTTCTTCCGACATAATATTCGGTTAACGGAGAATGCTGTCCCAGGCTGACACATTGCCCGGAAGTACAGCCGGTAACAAGGTTCAGACTGGCCTCATCTTCAACTATTACAATATTCAGAATATTCATTGAAACCGCATCTGAATTCAGTATAAACACTGTTCTTACAGGCCGGGTAATTCTTACACCTTTTGACACTCTGATATAATAACCTGTAAGATTTGCATAATCAATGCCATTTATATAGTTTTCTGCAGCAGCAGAAGGAATCCCTGAAAAATATTTTTCAATATCCATGCATCCTTCATTAATAACTTCTGTTACCGGAAAAATTTCCAGACCGTCAAGATCAGGAGAATCAAGATAAATGTCATTGTCTACCTGAATGTAACTGCTGCATTGATTTTCTTTTTCAGGGAATATGCCAATACTTTTTAATCCTTTCCTGATGTCTGAATATGCATCTGCATATATCATTTTTTTGAGAGATGAATATTTATCTTTTTTAACAGGCAGCATTATGCACCCCCGGAACAGCATTGCATTCAACGCAATAATCATACCCGTTTTCTCTGATCTGTTTCATCATAATGCGAGGATCTCCTGTACATTTGATTCTGCCATCCATCATAAGGTGTGCTTTATCCACATCAATATAATCGAGAACAGATGCAGAATGAGTTGTAATGAATCCGGATCTCCCGCAAACCGAATGATCATAATTGAGAGATGAAGTTTCACACTTCAGAGCATCATTTATCATATCCCCGATTATCCTGAGATGTTCAGGATCAACACCGGAATCAGGTTCATCGAGAATCATCATGGACGAACCTGAAACCATCAGCATGAATAGTTCGGATTTTTTCACCTCTCCTCCAGAAAGCCCATGATTAATATCCCTGGGGAGAAGTTCATGTATATTGACTTGTTCTATAAGCTCCTTAACATATTCAGAGTTCAGTAAATCATGATCAAAAACATGATTCATCAGCTTTTGAAGAGTTATCCCCCTGATCGAAGGCGGACGTTGTTCACAAAGCCCTATTCCGAGCCTGACTCTTTCATCAATGGAAAAATCTGTGATATCCTTATTCCTGTAATAAATCCTGCCCCTGGTTATTTCATATTCAGGATAACCCATAACAGTCATTATCATTACACTCTTCCCCGAGCCATTTGGCCCGAAAAGTGCATGAACCTCCCCTTCAGGTATAGCCAGTTCTATTCCGTGCAGTATTTCCTTTCCATTGATTTCAACATAAAGATTATCAATAATGAGCATTTGATATTCACTTCTCCATAAATTTTCTTTGTTTATTAATCCAGGAACTGTTCCTTTTCATCTCTTTCTTATAAAAACATACAAAAGAATTGATTTTTTCACACGCATTATACGATATACTGTGTTCAACGCGGCATGCCACTTTACCCGCTTCCTGCTCCTGCAGCATGAGTACAGTTTCAAAAAAATCTCTCAGACAATTGAAACGGGAATATACTTTTTCAGCCTTTTCAGATCCGCTGTCAGTTAACTCAATATAACCATACTTCTCATAATCAACCAGACCCTTTTCCTTCAGCCTGTCCAGAGCGGATGTAACACTTGGCATGGAACATTGAAGATCTGCTGCAATTTCCTTCACCCTCACAACCTTTCTGCTGAAAGAAAGAAGATATATTGATTTCAGATAATCCTCCAGACTTGGCGTCAGTTTCCCAATTTTCATAAAAGTAACCTCTCTTTAGTTGCAAGCGCATGCATATAATATATATAAAATATTAGTTTTGGCAAACTTTTTTCTCAAAAAATTGAATTAAATTTCAATTTATTTCAATAATTGATTTTAAAATAAATTATCATAAAATAATATCCGGGCAGAAACAGACCTCATGATAGTTTAAATCATTTTTTAAATTATCATCTGAATTTAGTTTTAAGTTAAAACTAAATCCTTTCATAACATTACTCAGCAAAACCGGGCAACTTCCATGAAGCAAATCTTTTACTTGATTATATCAATTTTTAAAATATGATATACTTAACCTACTAATTCGCAAAATCAGGATATAAATGCATGAAAAAATTATTAATTTTCTTTGCTATAATTGCACTAATGGCCGGATGTAAAACAAAGGATGAAATACGAATAGGCTTTTCCGGACCATTAACCGGGAAAAATTCAGATTTTGGAATTGATGGAAGAAATGGTGTAATCTTTGCTGTTGAAGAAATAAACAGAAAAGGCGGAATAAACGACCGACTTGTAAAACTCTACACCTCAGACGACAAGGGGGATACAAAAGCAGCAGTCACCGGAGATCAGGCGCTGATAAAGCAGGGAGTTATCGCAATAATCGGGCATATGACAAGCTCAATGACACTTGCCGCCATGGAAATAGTAAATCAAAAAAAGATCGTTATGATAAGCCCTACAACAAGCACAGATCTGCTGAACGGTATAGACGATTATGTAATCCGCATTGTGGGGTCAACTACAATTGAAGCAAAAAATCTGGCAGAACAGGCCTATAAAAAACTCAACATAAAAAAAGTCGGATTCATATATGATAAAGCCAATGAAGGCTATACTAAAAGCTGGGTGGAAAACTTCATAAAAACAAACAGGTCTCTTGGAGGGAAAACAATATTCTCAATTCCATTCAACTCACAAAACAAAATTTCTTTTTCTGTAATTGTCAGAAAAGCACTTTCAAAAAAAACAGATGCTGTTTGTATTGCAGCAAACTCAAGAGATACAGCACTGATATGCCAGCAGATCAGAAAATCCAATTCATATATAAAAATTATCAGTTGCGCATGGGCTCAAACCCGTGATATCCTTATACACGGCGGGAAATCAGTAGAAGGAATTCTTTTTTCGCATCAGTTCAGCAGCGATATCAGAACCCCTGGATTTACAGAATTCAGCAATAATTACAAAAAAAGATTCGGGCAAAAACCGGAATTTGCCTCGGTTTTTTCATACAATGCCGCTCTGGTTCTCTTTGACGCCCTTTCCCGAAACAGGAATCCAAATGAACTGAAAGATACAATTCTAGAAAAAAAAATATACAAAGGGATAGATAAAGAGATAATAATCGATAAATACGGAGATTCCATAACAAGCTATCACCTCATTACAATAAGAAACAATGAATTTGCGGAATTGAAATAATGTTTAATCTCAGCTTATGGAAAATATTAAATCTTAAATTTATAATTATGTTACTCATACCTTCCCTTGTGCTGGGCGGCATACTCTACAATACGTTCTCAATCAGGATGAAGGATGAACTGATCAAGAGAAATCTTATGCTCTCAGAGGCTCTTGCCGGTGAAATTGAAAAATTCATGTCTGAGCAACTGAACATACTTAAACATATAAGCAGCAGCATTGGCAGAAAAAATATCAGGCCTGAATCAATAAATCAATACCTTGATTCAGTATTAATAAACTATCCATACTTTGAATCAATACAGATTATTGATTCAAAAGGTAAAATTGAATATCTTGCACCATTCAATCCGGAGTTTATTGGTAATACTCTAATGACACCCACTTACAAAAAATTTCTCGATCTCGGAAAAGATGAAAACAAAATTTATATTTCATCAACCTTTGTGTCAATGCAGACGGATCAGACAACAATTGCGCTCTCAATGATTTTCAACAAAAAAGTAATCATAGGTTTTCTGAATCTCAAATCACTTCAATCAATAATAAACAGCATCTCTCTGAAAAAAGGCTATGCCTTTGTTACTGATCAGAATGGAGTTGTTGTTGCACACCCTGAAAGTAAAAACGTAAGCGAAAGGCTTAACCTGTCAAATCTATCTATAATCAAAGAGGCATTCAGGGGAGATGATGGAGTCTATTATTATAAAGATAATAATGTAGAATATATTGGTTGTGCCTTTAAAATTGCAAACGGAAGCCTTCTTTCAATTCTTACCCAGCCTTCAGATGAAATATTCGGTTCTATTTCCAACCTTAAACATTTTTCTTTTTTAGGAATATTCATTGTTATTGGAATCTCAATACTGATAGCAAGGTCGAGCCTTCGCAGTACACTTACTCCATTAAAAAATCTTACTGAAGCAACAAAACATATTGCAGAAGGAACTTATCAAATTGAACTTGAGAAAAATAACATTATTGAGATCCAGGAAATCTGGACCAGTTTCAATGAAATGGTAAGCGCTGTTTTCAAAAGAGAGAAAGAACTGACGAAGGCAATGCGTTATCTTGACTTCCTCTTTAATACGCAAAACTCAATTTTAGTTGCAGTTAACGAACATGGAATAATAGAAAGATTCAACAAAGCCGCAGAAATAAAAACAAAAAATAAACAGATCATTCTCCACAGCAGCAGTATATGGGAAATCTTCCCATATTTAAATGATTATAAAACTATAATAAAAAAAACACTTAGCGGTGAATCAACATCAGCAAACTTCGATATTGTTATCAAAAAAAAACAGCCTGAACACCTTAGAATAAACTGTTATTCAGCTGAATTTGAGAGTGTTCAACGCGGTCTGATTCGTATAGATAATATAACGGAGATTATGCAGATGAAAAAAATGGAAACGGTTGGAACTCTTGCCGGAGGGCTCGCGCATGACTTTAATAATGTTCTTGGTGGAATAATGGGTGCGCTCTCAGTGATGGAACATCATCTCCAGAAAGAAACAAGCCCGGATAAAAAAATAATAATGCACTATATCAAACTGATGACTAATTCTACTCAGAATGCAGTCAGTATTATAGACCGGCTGCTTACTCTTGCAAGAAAGAACCAGCCGGTTTTTTCAACAGTGGATCTCAATCTGCTCGTAAGACATGTTGTAGAAATAATAAGAACAACTGCTGACAGCAGTATACAGATAAATGACTCATACTTTCCACAAGAGGCTTTAATTTTTGCTGATCCAGCACAGATAGAACAAATGCTTCTTAATATCTGCATCAACGGAATTCACGCAATGACGATCATGAAAGAAAGTGTTGAAAACCAGGGAGGCATATTGAGTTTATTGATTGATATCATTGAGAGTGACAGTTATCTGAAAATGCTACACGAAAGCCTCACACATCCATATTA
>CAZEJW010000093.1:0-13967 GCA_964512685.1 uncultured Leptospirales bacterium
AGTGAGAATCATTGTCGCTGGGAAGTTCATGGAATCTGTTCAGTTCAGGCTGAGTGGAATCAGGTTACTGAAATTGGCTTTTGCCAAACGGAGGATGATATGGAGAAAGTGAACATGAAACCGCACAGACAGAGCCCGATTGTATATCTTGTATTTCTGCTTCTGCTTATTCCGGGAGCTGTATATACATACAATGCATATATTTCAGGTAATGTTTATGATAAGCTGTGGATTGGTCTGGCTAATCTTATTGCTGCCCTTTTTATTGCAGGGGGGGTAAAGATAGGTGATCAGTGGGAAAAGGCAGTAGTTCTCAGGCTCGGTAAATTCAGGGCGTTAAAAGGCCCGGGAATGTTTTTTATCATTCCACTTGTTGATACAATTCCATACTGGATAGACCACAGGGTAATAACAACTACTTTTAAAGCAGAGAAAACCCTTTCAAAGGATACTGTCCCGGTCGATGTGGAGGCTGTTCTCTTCTGGAAGGTGACTGATTCAGTAAAAGCGGCTCTTGAAGTAGAGGATTACAGGACTGCAATAAGCTGGGCATCTCAGACAGCTCTGCGAGAGGTTATTGGAAAGTCTGAACTCTCGGATATTCTTGAGGGTAGAGACAGGCTTGATAATGAACTTCAGAAGATAATTGACCTCAAAACTGAGCAGTGGGGGGTTCATGTTATGTCTGTTGAAATAAGAGATGTACTGATACCGGCAGAACTTCAGGATGCAATGTCAATGCAGGCACAGGCAGAAAGAGAAAGACAGGCCAGGGTCATCCTGGGGGATTCAGAGAGACAGGTTGCTGAGAAATTTGAAGAGGCTGCAAAAACATATGCAAATAATCCAACAGCGCTTCACCTCAGGGCAATGAATATGCTCTATGAAGGACTGAAGGAAAAAGCTACAATGGTACTCGTTCCGGCTTCAGTTCTGGATACAATGTCTCTTGGAGACGTTACAGGTATTGCTGCTCTTTCAAAGAATCTTGCCAGAGAAATGATGGAAGAGGAAAAAGCTAAAGAGGAAAAGGCAAATAAAGAAAAAAACCTGTACTCCGGTAGTGAAGACGGCAGTGCAGATAAAATTGAAAGTTAATATTACGATTAAGTATTGATTAAATTAAGGGGGCCGGTTTTTGGCTCCCTTTTTACAGTCTCGCCGGAGCTTCCCAGAACATATAGCTCATGGTATTCGAACTTATCTCGTCCAGTTTGATCCTTCCGGAGAAAAGAAGAGTATTCAACATTTCAACAAAATCCTTCCCCAGCCTGTCGAGTTTGATGGTAATTCTGTTGAAGAGCTGTCTGGGTAAAAGGTCGAGAAGGCATATGAATGATACCATATAATCTTCTTTCGAGAGAAGCCATTTCAGATAATCATCATTGAAATATGTAAGTATGTTTGATATTGAAGTGTAAATTCCTGAAAAGAATGAATTGTCAATATTGATATACAGAACTGATTTCATTGTCTGGAAAATCCATTTTATGGATCTTGTTTCCATGAGACTGTCCAGATTTAGTTCAATATAATTCACCGTAAAGAACAGTGTGTCTATTGAGTTGGGCAGACGGTTCTCCCAGATTGCTTCAATGTTGAATTTTTCAGCAAATTCAATTATGTTGTTGAGCTCAGTGTTTGAGGATTTCAGCGAATGCCAGTTTTTAAACCTTGAAGAGCATTTTTTCAGGCCAAGAATGGCAAGGTTTTTTATTTCAAGAGAATGAAGTTTTTTTACAATCTGATAGTAGAAGTTGAGAAGCTCCTCGTTGTTGAAAACCAGCAGAGTACGCAGTATGTCTTTCTGAATGGTTGGCTGTTCATAGAACTCTTCAATCAGTTCAGGCACCATCTCCTTCAAAGAAAAATGCCTGATAATCACTGTATCATCATATGTGAGCCTTCTGTTTGAGATAGAGTTTTTATAAAGAGTAATATCCTTGATTACATCCAGGTAAATATTCAGCCTGTTGTAGAGATCATCATTAATGTAATCATTTATGGAGTTTGGAGATATGAGGTTTTCCTGTGTCTCGAAGACAATCTGGTCGAGAATTTCAATGAAATGAACTGAGATTTCGTCAGGGCAGGACAATATATCCGGTCCAAAATATTCTCCAAAATCAGAGGATGCCATTTCTGATATTTTTTTCAGAGTATCTCTTCGTGAGGATGACGAATTCAACAGTGAATAACACTGTTCTGCGAACTTTTTCATCTCTTCCGGGGTTATTCTCACATCGGTTTTCATTTATTGTTCATTTTTTTTGAATTCAGTGAGCTCTATAACTATGTCTACCAATTGCAATCCACAGGGCTTTCTGTCGAGATTTTTTTGCATTTTTTTTGTTTTTTTAGGGAAAACTTTTCATTTCAGCCTTCTTCATTCGTTAGAAAGAGTAGAGGTGCTGCTTATGAAAAAAATACTCATTCTGGTATTGATTTTATCTTTTCTTCCATTAAATGCTGAACTTCTTGTCAATGAGTTTGTAACCGCAACTGGTGATGATTGGGTTGAAATAACTCTAAAGGGAGAGGATTGCTCTATGGACGTGTCATCATTCTTCGTCACCATGTACTATGGATCGAATGAACCTCTGGCTGAAGAACCGGTCACTCTTTTTTCCAGTGATAAAAAGTCAACTCCATATGATGACAGATTTGCAGTTGTTCATCTTAACAGACCCGGACAGGCTGATGAAACTGACAGAACCGGGGACTCAAACGGGAATGGCGTTCTTGATATCTATTGTTCAAATTATTATGGCAGTCTTTGGAATACTGACGGAGTTGTTGCAATAGATACGGACGATAATCCCGACAACGGGGGAATGGTCGATTTCGTGGCTTATTCAGACAGGGATTCAACGCCATCAGATGTAATATCATCTTATGTTGAATCTGCCGGTAAATATGGGATGTGGGAAAAGATCGGAATATCTTCTCAGGATGTTTCGGTTTTTACGGGACCGTCCGGACTGAAATACGGGACGAGTGTTTCTCGCAGGGAGGTAAGGGATTCCAATACTCAGGCGGATTTTTCCGTAACAAAGTTCTGCACCCCCGGCAGAGAGAATATATTCTCATTTAATCAGAAAGGAAGAAAATTTTTCAGGCCCATCAAAAAAAAGATAATATTACGAAGATCCCGGCCCGGACAGCAGGAGATTGAACTTCAGGTCTTTGAAATCTGCAATATAAGATTCAGAATATTTTCATCAGCCGGTCGTGAAATTTACAGGTCTGATCTCATACGGGAGGTTCTCCCCGGAAACGTGATGTTGAGTTTTAAGGGAACGACTCTCCATGCGCCTGGTTTGTATCTGTGTCATATAGACGCATCATCATCGAAGATGAAGTCCGGAGAGACTACGGTAGTGTTTATCATTGTCAGAAGATAATGACCGGAGGTATCTGTTTTGATAAAACTTATTATCTCGGTATCCCTTGCAGGAAGCCTGTTGCAGGCGTTTGAGTATGCCGGCAGTAATCCCACGACATTCCCTTTGAGGTTTGCAGTACAGGATAAATCCATACCCGGAGCTGTTCTTAATCCATCGATACTTCCTCTTCTTGATTATACATATCTTTTTTTTTCAGGGTGCCGTCCCTACTGTATTGATGAGCTCAGTTCCGCAGAAATATATGCCGGAACCACTGTAGACAGTTTCTCGGTACAGTGCCTGTGGTCTGAGTTTGGAATGGAGGAATACAGGGAGAACAGGATTGAATTTGCAATGGCTTTTCCTCTGTGTGGCATTGCATCATATGGGATCAGGGGCGGTTATAAAAAGGCTGCTATTGATATGCCCGACTATAAAGGTTCGTTCTCTGTTTTTGATTTTGATGCAGGAGTGTCGTTTTATCCGTTCAAGCCCCTTCTCTTTTCATTTGAAATGGCAAACTGTGTTTCACTCTGGAATGAAAAGAACAGAACTGTATCTCCGGCAGAGTTTAGATTCGGAGCAGCATTGATTCCATTTCGGGGATTGATGCTGATATACAATGTCAACAGGAGCGATGGTGAATTCATAAATGCATTCCAGCTGTCAGTAAAGCTGCTTAAGTGTTTTGCAGTGGTTCCGGGTTATTCGCCGGAGCTTTTAACATCTTCTGTATCAGCAGTGTTCATTTATAAAAATCTCTGTGTATCCTTTGGATTCAGGTATCATGAATTTTTGGGATACACGTGTTCTGTTTCATGCTGCATTACCTCACAACAGCTTTCTTTTAACGGGCTCGGGTATATCAACAAAAATGTTGATTTAACATTGCCTCAGAAAAAGACAGATATTAATTCCTGCACAGAGGATCAGATAAGATCTATCCCGGTTCTGAAAAAAACACACGCTGATCAGATTATAAAATACAGAAAGATAATAGGCCCGCTTTCCGTGGAAAGCCTTTACCGGATAGGTATGTTGCCTGAGGATGTTTATGCGTTATTCGATTATACCTTTGGATATGAGGAACAGAAAAAAACACCTGAAAGAAAAATGTCTGCATGGGAAAGGAGGGACTCTGTAAGGAGAAATATTTTCAGAAGACTCACTTCGAAGGGGCTTCCTGCTTCTGTTTCTCTGGAGGTGGCCGATCTTGCAGGATTTGCGTCTTATAAACAGATTTGTTTTTATATTGATTCCCTGACAGTGATAGATCAAAATAAAAAAGACATGGCAAAGCTCATATGCAGAGAATATGTTCGATAATAGTCATGATCGTGTTTCTTTCTGTTTTTGAGAAAGTTGCTTTTGCGTCACATTTTGCAGTGGATTACCGTTCTGATGTAATTGACTATGATGATACTTCCAGGGAGTTCTTCAGACAGAGAGCGTTGTATGATTTCAGCGAAAACACTTATTGTCATTTAACTATGATCAGGACAGCTGATGATGGGGATTATTATACATGGGGCTTTTCCATTTCTTCGCCAGAAAATAATTCTGTTTTTTATATCGGTAATTTTACTGCCCACTTTGGAGCCGGCCTGTTTCTTGGCAGGAAGAATTATTTTTCACCTGATCCTTTTTCTGCCGGTTATAGATCTTCGACAGACCGTATATTCAGGGCCTCATGCTCTGGCAATCCGCTCTATTCATTTCAGGGAATATATACCGGGGCAAGTATTGATCTTGGGGAAATAAAATTCAGCCTTAACGGATTCCATTCCCGCAGAAAGAGATATGCTTCTGATTCTGAAGAGGAGGCATTGCCAACCGGTGTGAAATACAGGTATAATGAAAATGAAAAGTACAGGAGTCCTGTGTATCTTTCGGATACGGCTATTCTGATCGCGGTAAATTTATGTGATTTTTTTTCTGCTCAGGCCTATTCTCTTTTTTCCGGCATAGAGAATGAGACAACTGAAGACCTGCAATGGAATCCATCAGGCAGTGTTGATTATTTCCTGAGAAAATATGGAATAGCAGGATTATGCTTGCAGTACAGGGATTCATATCTCAGCTCATTTCTTGAAACAGGAGTGTCAATCAAGCGCTCGGTTTCTGATTCGGATGAAGAAAGCGCGGCAAATTCATATGCTTTTGCAGGTGGTATTAAACTAAAGAGCAGATTCTTCGATATGAATTTCACTGCAAAGAAAACAGGAGAACGGTATCTTGGCCTGTATTCAGCGGGTGCGGTTTATCCTGAGGATTCTGTGTTTATGGATTCCTGCATTCATGTTACGGATGTCTTATCTTTCAATGCAGGCAGCAGTATGAACAGGGCCAGTGGGTACTCGCTTTCTGGTTCTGAATACAGATTCATCAGAAAGGAATTCGCAGGTATGGAAATGAAAAAAGACAGGTCGCAGTTTGCAGCCGGGGCAAAATGGATAAACGGAAGCAATGGATATTCATTGTATAAAAGTGTTCAGTTAAAAACAAGGTTTCAGCATGCTTTCAAAAAACTGTATCTCAGGCCAAGGGGAACTTACCAGAGAAAGCATTCTGAGAACGGATGGGCTCTCTTGCTGGAAGGCGGAGGAGGAATATGGGATGGTTTTAAAATCAAGGGGCAGGGAGGATACTGCTGTGCCGGAACAAAGAATCCTTTATACCTGAGCTTTCCGGCAGGGGCTTCTCTAAACAGGGGATTCTTTCAGCGGGAGGCTGCCGGTATGGTTTCGGCTTCAATTACAGTAAAGATAAAGAGTTTTTTACTTGAAGCGGGAGGATGCTCAGTGTTCAATAACCGGTGCTTTCTAAGAAACAGGATTCAGTTTCTTTCTCAGTATTCTTTCTGAGATTCTGCTGAACAGAAAAGAGGTGATTGAAATGATACTCAGAATTGATCATGTTGCCCTGGCTGTAAGGGATTCGGAATATGAGGATGCATCGAATTTTTTTCTAAATATTCTTGGAGGTCTCCCCGGAGCCTGTGCAAAGGAAAAGGGACTCAATTTTATGTGGCAGACCGTTGCACTCGGTGACCTCAGCAGGCTCGAACTCATAACACCGACTGAATCGCCAAGTTTCCTTGACAACTTTCTGAAGAATAAAAAAGGCGGTGTTCATCACATAACCATGCAGACTGACAATATTGAGAAAGCGAGAGATTATCTTGAATCAGAGGAAATTCCTTTTTTTGGTTTTGCAGATTATGGCCCTGCGTGGAAGGAGCTCTTTATTCATCCGGACCATGCTTTTGGTGTTCTTATTCAGATTGCAGAGTTTAATCCCTCTGACTGGATTCCCCGGGGAGAGAGAATTAGTGGGAAATGGAAGGTTCAAAAAAAGGATAATAAATTTATACTTGCTGTTAAACATCCCGGTGGAGGGAAAGTAGAGATAGGTCTTGACAGGGATGAAATTTCTGCTTTGATTGGTGATCTCAGTATGATTATAAAGGAATAATAAATGATAAATTACAGGCAGGATCTAACCGGGTAACAGCAAAGGATGTTTCTTGACAAAAGCGGCAGCCGCGATTAGTATTATAATATCAGGGTATCACGGGAGGGATATCATGAAGATCAGGTCAGACGTAAGTGAATTTATACCGCAGAGGCCAGGGATGAACAGCCCTGCACGAAATCCTCAAAAGGGTGCAGCCCCCGGATCGGCCGGAAAAATTTCGGCAGTTCATAATAACGCAGTGACTGGGAGGCTTAATGCTGAAAAAGCCCTTGGGGAGGCCTTAAGTATTGCACTCATGTCTCAGAATGTCCTGAACAGGGCGCTTGAAATATCATCGAGACTGAGAAATATTGCTTCAGAAGCCTTTATTCAGGGGTATGTGGATACTGATGAACTTACCCAGGCTGTTGGTGAAATCAATATGGAAATGTCGTCTTATGCTGAATATGTTCCTTCCCCGGTTCAGTTCAATGCGGTTACTGAAATCGGGACAGCACTTCCGAATACGGAAGATGACATAAATTTGATCAGACAGGCTGCTCTGGGTATGGGAGAGGGAGAAATCCCGGGTATGGATGTTTTTGATAAAATTGATGCCCAAATCAGAACCGGGCTCGAAAATGCAGACAGAACAATCGCAGGTATTACGAAATCTCTTGAGGCAGCATATTCTCATAATGAATTGAATATGTCTCCATCCGGGCTTGCAGGTAAAACGGTTACAGACATCGCAGGAAAGCCGTTTACTGCCCTGGAAGCACAGGGCAATATTCATAATGATGCAGTTAACAGGCTTCTGTAGAAATTAGTTTATCATGTTCAGGCGTAAAGGGGGCCGCTGGTTGCGGCCCTTAATGTCTTTATTTTGATTCTCTGAAGTATTCAATATTTCTGATAAGATTATCCGCAATATTGTTGAGATTTGATGAGCTGGCTTCCATTTCTTCGGCTCCGGCTGCATTCGCCTGTGTCAGGTTGTTGATTTCATTGATAGCATTTGAAATTTCCTGTACTGCGTTTTTTTGCTCTTCAGACGCATATTTGATGTTCTCGGTTTTTTCCTTTATCTCAAGAATTTCCCTTGTTACGTTCCTGCTGATTTCCTTCTGTTTTTCAGTGCCATCATTAAGCTCGTTCATCATGAGGTTGATTTTGTTTATTGATTCGATAATTCCAGCGATAACCTCTATTGATTTTTTTACTTCTTCTGTTCCGCTGTCGATTTCCTTTTTATTCTGGCCGAAGAGGCGTTCAATTGTTTTAATGCTTTCGGCTGTTCCAACAGCGAGGTTGGATATCTCATCAGCAACAACAGCGAATCCCCTTCCGGATTCTCCTGCTCTGGCTGCCTCTATGGCTGCATTTAATGAGAGAAGGTTTATTTTATCTGATATATCACTTATTATCTGAACAGTACCCTTCATTGCATCATAACTTTTTGTTATATTGCTCATGGAACTGTTCATTCCATCCATGGAATCTTTGCCAATGTTGGCCTGTTTCACAATGTCAGATGTGCTTGTAAGAGTTTCCCCGGCATTGTTTACCATAGTATCTATCAATACATCCAGTTCCTCTATTCGTTCACTGACCGTGTTGATGTTGTCGAACTGACCTTTTATTTCATGATTAACATTGTCCATCCCTGCTGAAAGCTGTTCGATGGTTGCACTTATCTCTTCAGCAGAGGCTGCCTGATCCTGAGCATTCCTTGAGAAAGACTGGGTGGAGGAACTGAACTCTTCAGATGCAGCTGCAATTTCATTGGCAGATCCTCTTATCCCGCCCATTACGTTTTTGAGTTTACCAACCATGGTCTTCATTGCTTTCATGAGAAGTCCGATTTCATCATTGCGTGAATCATCAAAATTTTCTGTAAGATTCCCCGCGGATATTGCCTCTGATAGGCTGATACCCTCGTGCAGGGGATTGCTTATCAGCCTTCTGGTGAGAAAGACCATGGAGAATACCAGTATTGCAGAGAGGATAATTATAAATACTGTAAGCTGCAACATGAAATGATAAACCTGTTCGAGTATTTCATTCTCTTCCTGGCTGTACATTATCTGCCATCCGTGTTCAATGTTGAGGCCCTTTGTGTCAAATTTTGACATTATGTAATTTCTGGTTCTGCTGTCGTAGGTTTCTTTGAAATGAGTTTCCCCTGCTGCAATATGTTTTAGAACCGCTGAGGTATGTTCCTGTGATTTTTTATTGAGGATTAGTTTTTTATTCGGGTGGGCTATAATCATGCTTCTCTCATCAGTCATAGCCATATAGCCGGTTTTGCCGACTTTGGTTGAATCAACGAATTTGTCTGTAAAGTATGACATCTGCGGCGCTATGACTGCAACTCCAACGAGCCTGCCTCTGTATTTTACAGGGGCAGATATCACAAAAATCGGGTTACCCCTGAGGAGGCTTGGGTATACTTTGCTTATATAGTGATCCTTGCCTTCGTAAAGACTTTTTATGTAACTGAAATTTGAACCGCATTTCCCTATGGTTTTATCTTCAACTGTATCTGTAATGAACTGACCGTCTGTGATGACTTTTATTCCTGTTTCTGTTCTTACTCTGATTTTTTTGTTTTTGGGGAGCTTTACTGATAATGGAAGATTCTCATAAAAAGGATGTCTTTTGTGCATTTCTTCGAGAAAACTGTCTGCTTCTTTCAGAAGGATCGGGTTGCCGGGATTTGCCAGTGCTTTTTTTACCCGGGGGTCCTCTGCAATATTTTTAATAATTCTGATCTGGTCTTCGATCCATGTTCTGAGCGCATTGTTGACACCCTGGGTCAGGTTTTCTCCAAGAGTTATATGTTTGGAAACAGCCAGTTTTTTATCTCTTATAAACGAAGTGATTCCAAAAGCAATGAGAATCATTATTAAAAATGGTATTATCCACTTCAGGTAATTGAATGCAAGACTGCTGGTCTGTATTCTGATATTTTTTTTCATTATGTGCCTCCTCCTTGCAGAGCATCAGACCAGTATTTTTTTAGCAATGTGCCAGTCAATGCATTAATCGGCCTGTTTGTTAATTTCAGTGGAATTGGTTCTTTTTTTTAAAAGAAAATTAGATTATTATATTCAAATGATAATGTAATTTCAAATAAAAACTGCTTCCTGTAATATTTCTTGTTTTAAAAGATTCAAAATAATCTTGAAATAAAAACAGAATTATCTTGACTTATAATTAATTTTTTATATCAATGTAAATTGTTCCTGTTCCGGGATTTTGAAATAATTAATAGAGTATGTAGTAGAAAGAAGCAGAACGATGTTGAAGGCATCGTTCTTGGCAATTAATTGGCTGATTAATTTTTGTGATCGAGGGCTTTTGATAACCTGTTATGCCGGAATATATAAAAAATAGAAAAATTTATAAGTATCCGTATGCGGGATATTCTCCAGATTTGATAAAAGCAGGAGATGATTCCGCTATTGAAAAAAAATCATCATACGAATCCGCCGCTTTTGAAACAGTCTCCTCTTATTACAGATTGCTTGATAATATAAACATATCAGAAGGTCCGGCAGACAAAAATATGTATAATTGTTTTGCGGTCCGTCTGTGCAGAATGATTATTGATTTTATAAATGCAAACAGTTACAGAATTCTGAAAAAATGTGTTTTTGGTGATAAGTTTTATTCTGAATGTCTTGAGTATCTTTGCTCGTCAGGTTTAACTGACGAAACAGGGGATGAAGAACTCCTTCTGATATACTGTAAGCAGATTGTAAATCTTTTGAATGCCTCAAAATTGCTTAAAAATGTGAATGATGCAGCAAGAGTTGAAGGTTTTGATTTTTCTGACAGAAATATATTTATGGTGCTTTTTTCGTCTTTGTGGAACAGGGTTGATTGGGCAGATATTTTTCCGTCTGATCCTGAATCTGCTCAGGAGCTGAAAGAAAACAAAGCAATAATCAAAGATCTTCTTTTGAGTATAAAATCCAAAAAAGATATAAATTCATTTGCCAATGAATTCTTCTGCCTGACCGGCTTTGCAAGAGAGAATGATATCCTGCTGATTTCTTTTATTGATTTTTATCTCTTGACCTGGTTCAGCCATTTTGGGATTATCAGGTATCACTATAATAAATACCATGATCCGGTAAATATTGAATTAACAGATACAGGCAGAAAAGTTCTGCTTGCGGTTGGATAATATGAAAAAATTTAGAACCATCATCGTAATGTTCTCCTTGATTTTGTTTTCTGCGTCATGTTCAACATATACTGTTGAAACGGAGATTAAAAAAGGGGACAAACTATCCTCCTTAAAAAAAAGCGGAATAATATTCAGAATTCCAAAGAATTCTTTTTTTGATCAAAAGGATTATATTCAGTCCCTGACCTTCTGGCTGAATGGCTACACAAATAAAAATCAGCTCGGTATGATCACTGATATCAGCGACCCGGTTGTGAAGGTGAATCTTAAATCTGAAAGATTTTATCAGACTTCAATTGAGGATGATTTTCTGAAGTATAAATCTATTGGTATTTTAAGGGTTTATCTCAGGAATAACTCTCCGGAGTTAAAAAAAATCATTAAGGATAACAGGCTGGACAGTCTTATAATATATGAGGTTGACAGCGTGTATTCATCCGAACTGCAGTTTCTTGATTTTAATTCTGTTATGGCAATAGTTGATGCGGAACTGAATATATTATTGCTGGATCATCAGATAGACCTCTTCGATATATCCTATGTTACCCAGGATGGTATGAAACATACCCTTCTCGATAAAATCAGTGAAAGAGCTGTTGAGAAATTTATTGATCTTGGTTATCTGGAAGAGAAGTAAGAATTTACATCCTTGGAGACGGCGGGATTCGAACCCGCGTCCTGCAATACCAATCCACAGCGTCTACATGCTTATTCTGTTCGTTTAACTTTAAGCCATCAGACCGGGAACAGACACCGTTCATTCAGGCCTGGCTTCCTTTAACTTCGCCCTCAACCCGGAAGCATGGTATCAGGCTATCCCCTGTTTTTTACGCCCTTTGAGAACTCAGAGGAGCAGTTTCTCAAAGCACGCCAGCAGGCTTAAGCTGCTAGTGCAAAATCTTCGTTTGCGATTACTTTAGGTCTGCCACGTTAACGAGTTGACAGCACGCTCGGCATGCAACTGTAAATTATCTAATGCAGTCGAAACCAGAATCGTCCCCTGCAAATGACAATATAATTATACTGTTCAGAATAGTCAAGCACGGTATTAGTTTTAATTCAAAATGCACTATATTGCTCTATTCATACACCTTCTCATCTGTTTCATGGGCTGATTGTGCATCGTTCTCAACATCCCTTGTGAGTTTTTGCTCCATATTTCTTTCGTGTTCCTTGTACCATTCTGTCTGTATTATATACTGCATGATTTCATTAGTGCCGACCCATATCATGGAGAGTCTTATGTGGCGGGGAATTCTTTCTATTGTATATACATTCGTATAACCAATGCCTCCCATTACCTGCATGCAGTCATTTGCCACCTGCCAGGCTTCCTCTGTAATGAATTTTTTTGCCTGTGAAACCATCCGCCTGATTCTGCCTGTGGAGGCTTTGCCGGAATCAATTGCAAGCGCTGTTGTATATGCCATTGAACGCATTGCATCCATTCTGAGTGCTGAATCAGCCACCTTGAAGCCAACAGCCTGAAAGTTCATAATGGGCTGGCCAAATGCTTTTCTCCTGGAGGTATATGATGTAGCAATTTCAACTGCCGGTCGTACTGAACCCACTGTCATTGCAGCAGTGCCCAGCCTTTCAGGAACCATATTTGTCATGAATACTTCGAAGCCATTGTTCAGCCCGTTCAAAGCATATCTTTCTGGAACCCTTACTTCGTCGAGGATAAGCCGTCCTGCTCCGCCTCCACGTACGCCCATAAGGCCATAGATATATTTTGATTCAACACCGTCTGTTCGAGGAACCATGAAGCAGGTCATTCTCTTGTGTGGAGGGGCATCAGGGTTTGTGACAGCGTAAACCATAAACCAGTCAGCGCCCTCTGCGCCAACAATGAATCTTTTTTGACCGCTGATAATCCAGTCATCACCGTCTTTGCGTGCTACGGTTGCGGCGCCAAAGAAATCAGAACCACCCCTTGGTTCTGTTAAACATTCTGCTGCAAAGGTATCCCCTTTTAGAAGTGGAACTACAATTTCCTGTTTAAGTTCTTCACTTCCGTATTTTATTATTGCTTCGCATACTATGTCTGCCCCAACTCCCCATATACAGGCAAGTGAGTAGCTTGCGACTCCTATTTCTTCTGCAACGAGGACATCCTCTGTCCAACCGAGTCCGCGACCGCCGTATTCCTTTGGCAGCCTTATTCCAAGCAGATTTCTTTTTCCGCATTCCTGCAGATATTCGCGCGGAAACTGGATTTCCTCTGCATCCATTGCCAGAATCATTTCTTTTGGGACCCATTTTGTGAATTCCCTTGCCTCGTCTCTGAGAGCAAGCTGTTCATCAGTCATAGTAAAATCAAACATGATATTCCTCCGTTTTATTTTCCGGACAGCTCCTTTTTTCTCTTTAGAAGTTTGTCTCGCAGTAGTTCGAGATCCTGATGGAATAGATGCAGTTCATTTATTCTCTCAGCAATCTCTTCTTCTTTTTTCTCGAGATAGTATAGGCTGGTTTTTATCTGCTCAATCTCATTGAAATCTGTGTCAGCATGGCCGATCATTTCTGCTATCTCATCCAGGCTTGCTCCGAATCTTTTGCCTCTGAGGATAAGTTTTAAACGTCCCCTGTCTTTATGGGTGTAGATTCTCTGGTTGCCCGGAGATCTGCCCGGAAAAAGCAGTCCTTTGTCTTCATAGTATCTTATTGTTGATGGGCTGGTTTCGAGTTCATCGGCAAGTTCAGAAATCGTAAAAGTTTCTTCTGTCATTTTTTACCTCAACTTAAAGCTAACTTTATGTTTTTTTCGGTCTCATCGGGAGGGCAAGCCCCGGCCCCAGCCGGCCGATGGCACCACTGAAATGAGCGTAGACCCCACCTTGCGTTGGCGTGCCGGCCGTGATGTCACCCTGCACGAGGTCTACCTCAGCACCGACGAACAGGCCGTCGCCGAGGGCTTGGTTCTG
>CAZEJW010000093.1:13977-17752 GCA_964512685.1 uncultured Leptospirales bacterium
TAATTTTTTAAAAATTTCATCCGGGAATCTCTAAAAATTATATTTTTAAAATTCCAATAAATTATAACTGCTGTTAAAATCAGTACTTATGTTTCCCGCCCGCTGAAGGCGGGCGGGAAAACTAAATTTATAGATGTGGCTATCTGTCATAGAAAATAATAGTTCTTTGATTTGAATATCCTCTGCGGAAAGGCATCCGAAAAAAGACATTCTGTTTTGAAAATTAATCAAATGATTAAGGATTTGACAAAAATCAGCAGGATGATATTTCTATCTGAACTGCCGGATTCGGCTTTCCCGATCGATGACGGATAATTATCTATGAATTAATAAAAGATCAGGGCCATGAAGAATAAATTTTTTATTTTAATAATTTTAATTTGTTGCATGCTGTCGGTTTCTGTAACCTCAACATGTGCTGCAAAAGAAAAAAAAACAGTTTCATCTGATTCAGCTCTCAGTTTTGACAATCTCTCAGGTGTGTGGGATCTAAAATACAGAAATCATTATGGTTATTCATTCAGGTTTTACAGAAACTACAAGGCAATTGTTGTGCTCTATCTGCACAATCATGCTCTCGTTTTCAAGGGAGTTTATACAATAGAGGGAAGACACAGGATCAGGATCAACATATTTGAGATGAAAAGGGATAAAAATGTCAGAAGAGTTAATATCTATTCGAAGTTTGTCAAAACGAAATCTTCGAGTTTTATATTTTCAGGAGAGAGGGACGGAAGGAAATTGTTGTTGAAACCTGAAAAGATAGTGATAGACGGCAATAATTCAGATGGATATTTCGAGCCTGTGATAAAACTCAGGAAGGTCGGATGAAAATCGAAGAAGTCAGTTTCCTTAACAGTAAAAAACAAAACCTCTCAGGCAGGATTTTTTTTTCTGAAGAGCCATCAGATGAGGGGATGATTTTTGCGCATGGACTTTTTTCCAGTAAGGACGGATACAAGATCACCCGGCTTGCTGAGGATATTGTAAAAACGGGTTTGAATCTTCTGGTTTTTGATTTTTCTTTCTGCGGAGATTCAGGAAACAATATTTCTGAAATCTCCATATTCCAGGAGGTGGATGACCTGGCGAGTGCTTTTGATTTTTTCAGGTCAAGGGGCTTTAAAAGAATTCACCTCATGGGTTCGAGTATGGGTGCAGCTGTATCGCTTCTCTACTCTGCCACAAGGCCTGACAATCTTGCATCACTTATTACTATTGCAGCTCCGGTTGATCTGGCTAACCTCGCTTCAGTTTTTACCGAGAACTCAGGATCTCGCGCTTCCGGGGATGAGGATTATATTGATATAGACGGAACCAGAATAAAATCTGCTTTTATAAATGAACTTAATGAAACAAATATTGAATCTCTCCTTGAAAAGATTGATGTTCCTGTACTGATAATCCACGGAAGCGACGATCGTACTGTTCCTGTACTAAATGCATCTTTATTGAATAAAGGGCTGGGGTGTTACCATGAAATTGTTATAATCGACGGAGGGGATCACAACCTTACTTCAGAGATCTTTTTGAATCTTCTCAGAGAAAAAATAACCGGATGGCTGAACAGATAAATGAATATTGATTATGAACTGATAAAATTTTATGTCTTACTTCTCGGGGGATTTCTTTTAATAATTGGTTTTCTTGAATTTTTGTTTCCAAACAGAGCCTTCAGATCATGGGAGAGCTGGGTCTCTCACAGGATGTTCTATCTTCATGGCATATTGCTCATTGCTGCAGGATTTCCTCTTACTGTTTACAGGGGGGCTTTTTCTTCGATTATTTTTTTCATAGGCCTTTTTATGGTTCTTTCCGGGCCTTTTATCCTTTTTTATCCGGAAAAGATAAAGGGTTCCTTCAGGAGCCTGCAGGACGAGTTAGTAGAAAAGGGTATAAAAAAGATCATGTTTTTCGATGCAGCCATGCGTCTTGCAGCAGGTTCTTTAATGATTACTGCTTTTTTTTATGGCTGATTTCCGCGGAAGAACTGGTTGTTGGATGAATTTTAAAAATAATTGACATCGTCAGGTCTGTTGTATCATTCTATTGTATTTTTAATAAAATATGACAGTATTTATTCCTAAAAATACTTTTTAGTGCAAATGGAAGAATGTTATTGTCCCCGCCGCCTTCGGCGGCGGGGACAATAGAGTTTTTTCTTCTACAATAAAGGTTAGGAATAAACACTGAAAATATGATGCCTTTTTTTATTCATATAAATTAGGCAGGCAGGGTAAGAATATTCACGTATAGCTTTTAAAAAAGAATGAAAACTGAAGCAAAATTAAACTTAAATAAAGATCAGGTGAAAAATGGAATATATCAATATCAGTCATAAGAAATATTATACAGGAATTATTGAAAGTTGTTCAAGTAAATTGTCTGATATTTTTTCTGCGGATAATATAGTTTCGCAGAATATGGGCTACTGGTGCAGTGAAAAGAAAGAAAATTCAGAAATAGAGTACGTTGTTATTGATTATGGTGAAACAATCATAGTAGACAATCTCTGTTTTATGCCGTCAGCAAACGGAGCTCAGTATTTCCCTTCTGATTTCAGAATAGAGGTTTCAGAGGATGGAGACTTGTGGAGAGTACTTCATCTGGAAAAGGAATATGAGCTTGAGAGTTCGAGCTATGAACTCGCCCTTAATTTAACCTGTTTGCGTTATCTTAAAATTGTTATTACCGGGCTCAAAAAGTCTGATGGCAAATATTATGTTGAACTGGGCAAGTGTAAGGCAAGTATTTCCGGAATCAGGGAGCTAACAGCCAGTTCAACTGCTTCGGATAAATATGGCAGTGATAAGCTGCTGGACGGCAGGCCGGATACCTACTGGGAATCAGCTCCAATGCCGAACAGTACAAAGGAATCTCTTCTGATTGATCTTGGAGGAGTTTATCATATAAACAGACTTGTCCTTGGATCTGCCCTGACCGGTTTTCCGGGAAATATATATGTTGAAGCCAGCACAGACAATGATATATGGAAGCCCCTTTTTGAAGAAAGAAATTTCAGGTCAGAATCTGACATAAATTATTATTGGGATATAGATATTACCCCTGCAAGATTTTTACGTATTGAATTTGTTGCAGTTAAAAGGGATGATTCCAGATTCTCTGTAAAACTTTCGGGCCTGATTGTTTCAGCAGCTGTGTTTAATTCATATCACACTCACAATATCGGAGAATTGACCCCTCATGCATCAATCTTTCAGGCAGGAATCGTCCGTCTGGGTAAAGATGGTGAGGATACTCACGGTTCTGTAGTTCAATCAAGCGACAGAAGACTCCGCGATGCAACCACAATCTTCAAGGGGATTGTCCAGTTCGCCGAAGATGGTGAGGAAAGAGAAGGCTATGCGGTTCAGGCGTCTGATGTAAGGCTCAAACATGCTGATGAACTCAAGGCGGGAATTGTAAGGCTTGCATATGACAGGGAAAATAAATCCGGAACTGCTGTTCAGGGAAGTGATTCAAGGCTGAAAGAGGCAACGGACTCGTCCTTTGGGATTGTCAAGCTATGTGATGACGGTCAGTATTCTGAAAACTCAGTTGTCACAGGAAATGATTCCCGAATAAAAAAAGCTACATTTAATTCATATGGAATTTGCAGGCTTGCAGAAGATGGGGTGAGTACTTCCGGTTCAGTAGTTCAGGCTGATGACAGGAGACTCCGGCAGGCCTCAACAATATTCCCCGGAATTGTCGAGCTTGCAGAGGATGGCGAGGAACGGGAAGGAGTTGCAGTTCAGGGCAATGACAAAAGACT
>CAZEJW010000094.1:0-17671 GCA_964512685.1 uncultured Leptospirales bacterium
AAATGGAATAAGTCAATCAACATGATTGCAGTTGGTGTTGAATACAAGGTATTATAATAAAAAGGGCTGCCTTTTTTTTCTGAGGCAGCCTTTTTTTATTTTCTCCCACCAAAGATGCAGGTTCCCAGACGAACCATATTGCTTCCCTCTTCAACAGCAATTTTATATGAATCTGACATACCCATTGACAGGGTTTCGAGTTTTGCGTTTTCTATGTTAAGTGAGTTTATCCAGTCAAAGAGTTCTTTTGTTTGCCTGAAATAAGGGCGTAGCTGCTCAGGATCGGATACCGGCGGGCCCATGGTCATGAGGCCTGTGAGTTTAATGTTCTGAAGTTTTGAAATTGATTCAACTGTTTTTTGGAGGAGCTCTTCATCCGGCATTATGCCGCTCTTTGCCTCTTCTCTGCCTATGTTTATTTCGAGAAATACCTGCAAAGGCTGGATTTGGAAATCAGGTACTCTGCTGCTGACTGCACTGGCTGATTTTACTGAATCCACAGTTTGTATTACATCGAAGACTGGAAGAGCGCGGTTTATTTTATTTTTCTGAAGATGACCTATCATGTGCCATTTTACTTTTACGGCATCATCCCCCAGCTCTTTATGCATTATCTCTGCTTCCTGGAGATAGTTGTGGCCAATATCAGTTGCACCTCTATGGATTAGCTCTCTGATTTCTTCAGACGTCCTTCTCTTTGCAGCAAGGACGATTTTAACATCCTCAGGCAGTTCTCTTTTGATCATGCTGAAGTTTTCTACTGAACTCATTATCTATCTCCCTGTCTGCAGTATTGCTGGTATTACTGATTTGGCATCAAAAATTAACTCTGAACAGGAATTTCCTCAAAAGGTTATCTGTTTTTGGTTTTTTTATGATGCAGTCAAATCGTTAATTTTAACGAAACAGGGAAACCGGTCATTGTCAAGAAAATGTCAGAGAATTTTTTCCCTTAGCTGTTGCATGCAATTTTTTCTTCATGCTGAAAAGCTCCTGGTAGAGTGAGAGCATTTTCGGGGCAAACATCTATGCAAAAACCGCACTCATTGCACCCTTCTTCGATTACCTGTGCTTTTTCTTTTACTATCATTACAGCCATGGGACATACAGGTTCACATTTTGCACAGCCATTACATTTTACCAGATTAATTAATATTGCCATGTTATTACCCCTCTCAAAAATAAATCGCTGGCCAGTATTATCTTCTGTATTGATTCTTTCTGGGGTGCCCGCGGGTTGTATTGAGAGCTACCGTCGGTCTTTATTTGTTTCCCGGAATCAAAATTGTCGGATTATACTGATTTTTTGCCACTGTCAGGACATTATCAGGTTTTATGTTTTTGTAATTTTTTTTTACCGAGATATATTTTCAAGCTTAAAAAATTATATTATGCAATTTTTTGTTTATAATTTTATTTATTATACAATAACATATTTATGATTAAAAAAATTACAAAAAGTTTCAATGATGGCAGTAATCTGTAAAAAAATAATTGCAATAGAGTTTTTTATATGTGAATCTTATTGTGATAACTCCTTGACACACGGGCCCTTTAAAAAAAAATGAAAACACCATTTGAAATAGTGTTTCAGGTTTTGCTAATAAAATTATGAAAAGCTTATTAAATAAAAAACTGGATGAAAATAAAATGAAGGATAATGATGATTCAAGAAGGCTTTCAAGAAATGATCCCTGCTGGTGCGGCAGCGGGAAAAAATATAAAAAATGCCACATGAATTCAGATCTCGAAAAAGATGTGGCCTTGGGCAGGGGAATAAAACCGGCACCGGGAGTTATAATTAAAACCGCCAGTCAGATTGAGGGAATCAGAAAGGCCAGTAAACTGACCAGAGATGTTCTCGATGTGGTTGAGCAGGAGATTAAGGCAGGGATGACAACATCCGAAATTGATGATATTGTTCATGAATACACGATTTCTCATGGTGGAATTCCCGCAACTCTCAACTATAATGGATTTCCAAAAAGCGTTTGCACTTCTCTTAATAATGTTATATGTCATGGAATTCCGGATAAGACGATTTTGAAGGATGGAGATATTATCAATGTGGATTGCACATCCATTATAGATGGATTCTACGGTGACGCCAGCAGAATGTTCATGATTGGCAATGTATCAGCAGAGGCGGAAAAGCTGGTCAGAGTTTCAAAGGAATGCCTGGATATTGGGATTGATCAGGTTAAGCCCTATGCGGATATTGGAGAGATAGGATTTGCAATTGAGCAGCATGCAAAGAAACACGGGTTTTCCATTGTCAGGGATTATGGAGGTCATGGAATTGGTATCAGGTTTCATGAAGAGCCGCATGTTCATCACTATGGAAGCAGGAAGAAGGGAATTATACTGCTTCCGAATATGGTATTCACAATAGAGCCGATGGTGAATGCAGGCAGATACAGCACGAGACTCCTGTCGGACGGATGGACTGTTATTACTGCCGATGGTTCCCTTTCTGCCCAGTGGGAACATACGGTTCTTGTTACGGATGACTGCGTGGAAATACTGACATAATAGATTTTACTGGTCTTCTGGTATCCTTTATTATCAGAAGACTCCCTTCGTTTTTTACCTGCTTCAACTAACTTCACAGAAAACTTTTTTTTATGAATGGAACATATGATTCTGTTTATATTTTATTGTGTGTTCGAGAATTAATGTTGACATTATTGTTTACCGGTGGGATATGGGTAACAAGGTGTGTCCTGTTTTATAATTAATATATAGTTATTTATATGAAAATTTAAACAAAGTTTGGAGGAGGAACTTATGAGTCTTGCCGGATCTGGCGTAAATCCTCATGATGTCACCAGGGAATTTTATTTCAATGTTGGCGGTCCTCATGGTTTTATGAGATGGGGGATTTACATATTCATGTTCATTGCGGTTTTTTATCTTGCATATACGATTGTAAAAAAGGTAAAAAAGTGGAGACAGGGAAAAGAAGAGCTCAGGACTGATTTCCCTGAAAAGAGAATTATGGCTGTTTTTAAATATGCCATTCTTCAGGCCAAGGTGCTTAGGGAAAGTTACGCAGGTATAATGCATGCGAGTCTTTTCTTTGGTTTTGTGGTTCTGTTTATTGTGACCCTTATAGTGGTAGTTCAGGAAGACATTACAGGTCTCTTCTTCAACTATCATTTTATTCATGGTAATTTCTATATTATCTGGTCGCTTTTTGGTGATCTCTTCGGTCTTGTTGTGCTTATTGGTCTTGCAATGGCAATCTATCGAAGATATATTGTGAAGCCTACAAGACTTGATACCAAGGGTATTGATACATTTGCACTTGTGCTTATCACTGTAATCATTCTGACTGGTTTTTTTAATGAAGCAATGAGAATTGCAATTACCGGTTTTCCTGGATTTGAAGCAATGGCTTCTCCGGTTGGCTGGGTATTTGGATATGCATTCTCTGCAATACCTGTTGGTGGTTTGAAAACAGTCCATTACATCAACTGGTGGATTCATATGCTTGCTGCATTCACCTTTATTGGTCTGGTTGCTTCAGACAAGCTTGGCCACATTCTTGTTTCAACACTTAATATATATTACATGAATCTTGACAATCTCAGTGCTGATACTAAATTCAGAGTACCTATAATAAAGCCTGAGGAGTTTGAAACTGCTGAATCTTTTGGTGTAGCCAGCGTGGAAGACTATACATGGAAGCAGCTTATGGACGGGGATGCCTGTACCAGGTGCGGACGCTGTCAGGATAACTGTCCGGCATGGCTTACAGATAAGCCTCTTTCTCCTAAGAAGATGATTAATGATGTAAAAGACAATATGGATGAAAGAATTCCGCAGCTTATGATTGCTGAAGATCCGACTGCTGTTGAAACAACTCCTCTCATCGATGGTTCTGTTCTTGCTGATGAATTCTGGTCATGTACAAACTGTGGAGCCTGTATGGAAGCATGTCCGGTAAATATTGAGCATGTTCCCAAAATGATCGACATGAGAAGGTATAAGGTTCTCATGGAAGGTGATATGATGCCTGAACTTCAGACAACCTTCATGAATATGGAAACAAATTACAATCCATATGGATTTGCTTTTGGTGAAAGAGGAGAGTGGGTTCCTGAGGATCTTGGTTTGAAGACTCTCGCTGAGGATTCCGATGTGGATTATCTTTATTTTGTTGGATGCGCAGCTTCATATGACAAGAGAAATCAAAAGGTTGCAACTGCTCTGGTTAAAGTTCTCCAGAAAGCCGGTCTCAAGGTTGGTATTCTTGGTGCAGAAGAAGCCTGCTGTGGTGATGCTGCAATGAGAGGTGGAAACGAATATCTCTTCCATTCCCTGGCTACAGCTAATCTTGAAGTATTCAAGGCTTATGGAGTAAAAAAGGTTATAACAACCTGTCCTCATGGATACAACATGCTTAAGAAAGAATACGCAAATTTTGCTAAGGCAGCTGTTGGTTCTGATGGAAATCCTCTTGAATACAATATTGAAGTATATCATCATACAGAGGTTATTGCGGATCTCGTTAAGTCGGGTAAGATCAAGCTCAAAGAATCTCTCAATGAAAAAATAACATATCATGATTCATGTTTCCTTGGCAGGTACAATGAAATTTATGCTGAGCCTCGTGATGTTCTTGCTGCGATTCCGGGAACGGAGTATGTGGAGATGAGCAGACACCATGACAGAAGTTTTTGCTGTGGTGCAGGTGGCGCAAGGATGTTCATTGAAGAGCATCTTGGAACAAGAATCAATCAGTTTAGAACAAAAGATGCACAAAGTTCTGGTGCAGCAAAAATCTGTACAGCTTGTCCATTCTGTATGACAATGCTTTCTGATGGTGCAGTTGAACTCGAGATAGAGGGTCTTGAAACCAATGATATAGCAGAATATGTTTATAATTCAATGGAGAAATAAGCCCGATAACATAAATATAAAAATTTTATTTTGGTAGCAAAGAACTGTTGACAATTTCCTCCCTGTTTATGCTTTTTGCATAGACAGGGTTTCTTATGTATAGTGAATGTCGATAATATAATGTATTGCTTATTGCCCCTGCCTGTGCTATGGTTCAGACAGGGTTTTTTATTGGTAACAAAATAAAAAGATTTAAAGATTTTAAGGAGTAACATTATGGAAAACAGTTTGTTTTATATTGCTCCAATCGGCTCTTTGGTCGCTCTTGTATTTGCATGGATTTTTTACAAGGGTATGATGAAAGCCGATGAGGGTAATGAAAAAATGATTGAGATTGCCGGCCACGTACGTGAAGGTGCAATGGCATATCTCTCTCGACAGTACAAAGTGGTTGCAATAGTTTTTGCGATCATGTTCGTTATTTTTGCTGTACTTGCGGTTTTTGATGTACAGAACCCGTTTGTTCCGGTAGCATTCCTTACTGGTGGTTTTTTCTCTGGTCTCTGCGGATACCTGGGTATGAGAACAGCTACAAATGCTTCCTCAAGAACAGCTCAGGGAGCAACAATTTCTCTTAACAGTGGTCTTAAAGTAGCTTTCAGATCAGGTGCTGTTATGGGTCTTGTTGTTGTTGGATTCGGTCTTCTCGATATCTCTCTATGGTACATCGTTCTTAACTGGATTTATGATGGTAATGTATGGGGACTTGGCCAGAAGCTTATGACCAAATCAGGAATTGATGGAGCCTTCGCTGCTACTGTTATTCAGGATCCTTCTTTCGTACATGCCAAACTGGTAGAAATTACAACTACTATGATTACATTTGGAATGGGTGCTTCTACTCAGGCTCTTTTTGCTCGTGTTGGCGGTGGTATTTATACAAAAGCTGCTGATGTTGGTGCTGACCTTGTTGGTAAGGTTGAGGCTGGAATCCCGGAAGATGACCCAAGAAACCCTGCTACAATCGCTGATAATGTTGGTGATAATGTTGGTGACGTTGCCGGTATGGGTGCTGACCTTTATGAATCATACTGTGGTTCTATTCTTGCAACAGCCGCTCTTGGTGCAGCTCTTCCGATTGCTGCCAATGCAACAGGTGCTGGTGCAATAAATGAAGTTTTAAAGCCTGTTATCGCTCCAATGATAGTTGCAGGTCTTGGAATTTTCTTTTCAATAATTGGTGTTTTTGTTGTTAGAACAAAAGAAGATTCTTCAATGAAAAATCTTCTCAAGTCACTTCACTCTGGTGTTTGGGGAAGTTCAGCTCTTGTTCTTATTGCTATTGCAGTAATGGCACATGCTGGTATGGTAACATGGGGTGTTTTTGGTGCAGTTGTTGCCGGTCTTGTTGCCGGTCTTGTTATCGGTCAGGCTACAGAGTACTATACATCTGATGAATACAAGCCAACCCAGGGTATAGCTAACCAGGCTAACATGGGACATGCTACTGTAATTATTGAAGGTATCGGTGTGGGTATGTTTTCAGCGGGGATTCCTGTTGTAACTATCGTACTTGGTATTCTTTGTGCATTTGGTCTTGCAGGTGGTTTTGCAGGAACAGAAGGTGCAGTTTCTCAGGGACTCTATGGAATCTCTTTTGCTGCTGTTGGTATGCTTTCAACACTTGGTGTTACTCTTGCTACTGACGCTTATGGCCCAATTGCAGACAATGCGGGTGGTAACGCTGAGATGAGTGGACTCGATCCTAAGGTTCGTGAAAGAACTGATGCTCTTGACATGCTTGGTAACACAACAGCTGCAACCGGTAAAGGTTTTGCAATCGGATCTGCTGCACTTACAGCAATGGCCCTTCTCTCTGCATACCTTGAAGAGATTAAACTCTGGCTTGGTAAGCTCGGTGGAATTGAAGGCTTTAAAGTTGGATCTGTAACTTTCTATAATCATCTTCCGGAAGGTGTTGTAGCAGGAACTAACACAATCGTTGCCTCTCAGGCTGATCTGGCAGACTTTGTTCGTGCATATGATCTTACGCTTATGAATCCAATGGTTATTGCAGGTATCTTCCTTGGTGCAATGATGGCTTTTGTATTCAGTGCTATGACAATGAAGGCTGTTGGTCGTGCTGCTGGTGCAATGGTTGAAGAAGTAAGAAGACAGTTCAAGGAAATCCCCGGTATTCTCGATGGAAGTGCAAAGCCCGAATATGCAAAATGTGTTGCTATTTCAACTGCCGGAGCACAGAGAGAAATGATTGTTCCATCTCTTCTCGCTATCATTGTTCCTGTTGTTACTGGTCTTATTTTCGGTGTTGCTGGAGTAATGGGACTGCTCGTTGGTGGTCTTACATCAGGTTTCTCACTTGCATGTCTCCTCAACAACTCAGGTGGTGCATGGGACAATGCCAAGAAGTTTATTGAAAAAGGAAACTTTGGCGGCAAAGGATCAGATGCTCACAAAGCCGGTGTAACAGGTGATACTGTTGGTGATCCATTCAAGGATACTTCCGGTCCTGCTCTTAACATTCTTATCAAGCTTATGAGTATGGTTTCAGTTGTATTTGCTGGTGTTGTTGTTAAATTTTCACCACAGATTGGTCAGTGGATTGGTTTTGTTAAGTAATTAAAGCCATATAATATAATTTAAAAGGGAGACATTTTATATGTCTCCCTTTTTTTTCGTAACAAAATCACTAAGATAAATAATTTTTTGACTTTTTAGTATTGTGTTATTAAATGAATCAAAATTCAGTGTTTATTCCTAAACTTTATTATAGAAGAAAAAACTCTATTGTCCCCGCCGCCGAAGGCGGCGGGGACAATAATATTATTCCATTTGCACTAAAAAGTATTTTTAGGAATAAATACTGATCAAAATTTATAATTATCGATGGATGTTGGAAACATTCGATTGAAGGATTAAATATTAATGAGTAAAATCGAAGTTTATACAGACGGTGCATGCAGTGGTAATCCAGGCCCTGGAGGATGGGGGGGAGTTATAATTGATTCGGGTGATATAATCGAATTATCCGGAGGAGAAAAAGATACTACCAATAATCGTATGGAACTCACAGCTGTTATTGAGTCTCTGCGCAAGGTAAGCCCCGGCTCAGAATTGATTGTCACAACTGATTCTCAATATGTTAAAAAAGGAATTACTGAATGGATCAATAACTGGATAAAAAATAACTGGAAAACAGCTGCAAAAAAACCTGTAAAAAACAAAGATCTCTGGCAGGAGCTACTGAATCTGTCAAAGATTCATGAAATTGAATGGAAATGGGTCAAGGGTCACAGCGGACATCCTCAGAATGAAAGATGCGATGAGCTTGCCAGAAAAGAAATAGATTTACTGAGATAGGTAATTATATTTCTTCAATAATCTCTCCGCTCAGCATTTTCGTCTCATCAGAGTATTTTGTAATTACCTTAAAAAATCTGTTATTCCTGATCCTCTCATTTACAGAAATTGGAATATAGAATTCATTGAATCCTTTTGAGTTGATGGCTGTCACAGATTCGCACAAGAAAATCGACTCTTTCCCGTCAAATTTTGAATAATAAGTTTCCTTCTGCCTGAGGTTTATTTCTCTGATATCCTCACTCCTCTTTTTTTTAACGGATTCAGCTACCGTGCCAGAATATCTTTCTGCCGCAGTTCCAGGTCTTGGTGTAAATCTGAATGTATGGATATGTGAAAAACCAGATTTTTTTACAAGATCAATTGTATCCATATGATCCAGCTCTGTCTCTCCAGGGAATCCGGTAATGATATCTGTTGTGAAATTGAAATCCGGAATCAGACTTCTGACTTTATCAACAACTCGGATGTAATCCTCCCTTGAATATGACCTGTTCATTGATTTTAGTATTTGATTACTCCCGGACTGAAGAGAAAGATGAAGGTGTTTTACGAGTTTGGAATTATTGAATAGACTGATAAGCTTATCAGAAACACGGTCAGGAGCGATTGATGTAAGATGTAATCTGAAATTCCCTTCTACGCCTGTCAGTTCATTTACAAGATCTGCAAGATCAGCTGAGGAATCTTTATACTTCCCTATATTGACACCTGACAGAACAATTTCCCTGAATCCGGCATTTACAAGCTCTATAAGTTCTTTTTTTGCCTGATGAAGAGGTTTGCTTTTTAGATCACCTCTTAAATATGGGATAATGCAGTATGTACAAAAGTTGTCGCAACCATCCTGAATTTTGAGATTTACTCTTTTTGTTGAGCATTTCAGCGGAATATCATAATTAAAGCGGGATGGAGTTTCTTTTTGAATCTCATCAATATTTATCCTGTTTTCCAGCAGTTCAGGAATCAGGTATTTATAATCATTGGATAAGTATTCCACTCTGTTGTCTTTTTGAAGCTGTTCAGTTGCACATCCGGTAAGAATTATTCTTGCTTTTGGATTTGACCTTTGGGCCCTGTTGATCAGTTGTCTTACTGTCCGTTCACTATTCAGTGTAACACAGCAGGAGTTTATTATAAATACATCTGCCTGTGATGATTTGTTGAGATTGTGGCCATTATTTTTCAGGGATGTCGAGACAGATTCAATTTCGGCCTGGTTGAGTCTGCATCCCGGGGAGTAAATTTTGATGTTCATTGTTATCCGGAAATCACTGGTGTAGTTAACATGTATGTTACTGTTTTTAGAGAGGCTCTGAGAGCCTCTCTGTTCTGATCTATTTAAACCAACTGTCAACTTTTTGCTTGTTCTGTTTTATCCATTTTTTTGCATTTTCAGCCGGATCAGAATTTTTTTCCTGATTCCATACAAGCACCTGTTCCATGTCAGAAGGGGTCCAGTTAAATTTATCAAAAAATTTGTAGAGATCAGGTTTTTCTTTTTTAAAACCTTTTCGCACAAGCGTTTTAACATACTCTTCTCCGCCATAAATATTTTTAGGATCATTGAGATATTTAAGTTCCCATTTTGCGAATTTCCAGTGTGGCGTCCATCCGGTAACAACAATCCATTCCTTGTTTTTAATTGCATCTTTGAGTGAAGCAGTCATTGCAGGTTCACTTCCATCTATGAGTTCAAAATTTGTTAAACCATATACTTTTAGCGCTTTTTCAGTTTTTTCCATTAAACCTGCGCCTGAATCAATTCCAATAATCTTCCCTTTGAACTTCTCTGCATTTTTATTGAGTTCAGTGATTGAATTGATTTTAACATATGAAGGAACAACAAGACCGATTTTAGTTCCTTTCAGATTTGGGCCAAGGTCTTCGACCTTTCCTTTGATTTTATTCATGTAGTGCTTGTGAGTTGTTGGTAACCATGCAGATACTATTGCATCCCCATCACCGGAAGCAATGCCTTCATACATAGATGCTGCAGTAACCGGGGTGAGCTTGACTTTATAATCCAGATGACTTTCGATGGCTTCTTTTACAACAGCAGTTGTTGCAATTTCTGAAGACCACTCAACATAAATAATTTCTGTAATTTTTTTATTCTTCTGGCAGCCAATCACTGCTACAGTAAGAATACTTAAAGAAAACAATGTAATAATTTTTTTTAATTTAATCATTAAAACCTCCTGAAATTTTATATCTGATAGTTGTTAAAAACAGATTAAATTATCAAGCACAATTCGTTTTATTAATATTTAGGATAATTTTGTTCAATCGGCATTAACCCTGCAGCAATAATATTTCTCTTGGATTTGTGTAAAATATATTTTTCTGGAATAACACGAAAATAACATGTCTTTATTCATGTACGGGTGTTTATAGAAAGGATTCGATATCCCGATTTATTAAAAAAGAGGATATTTCATCATAGAAAAAAGCCGGATTATCGATCATTGGGAAATGTCCACTATCGGGGATAATGATTTTTGGGATTCTTTCAGCGTCGAGTTCTTTAACAACTTCCTTGCTTAAGCTTTTATACCCGGTAACATATACTTTCTTAATTTTAAGAGATTTGAACTTATAAAAAAGGAGCTTTGACTCTGACCAGTGCACTAAAGATACAGAACTTCTGTAGAATGCCTCAGGATCACTTTTTTCTGCACATGAAGCCCATTCCCTGCCTCCTGCGTCATTAGCGTTCATTGCGGCCATAATGATCCCGCTCCTCATTACAGAGAGAAATTCTTCATATGGTATTGAAACAGCTTTTCTGCTGAGCCATGAGTCTGAGGGAAGCATGTTGCCTTCGATGTTGATGAATGTTTCGAAAAGATCTTGATTCTGATCAGCCATGATTGTGCCAATAGCCCCTCCCATGCTGTGGCCAATAAGATGAAATTTTTTAGCATTTGATCTTTGAATCAGTTTAAGACATACTTCCATATGATCTTCCAGTTTGTATGTATAATCCGGATTGGCAGGTGTTTGTCCATGACCCGGAAGATCAAAAGACAAGATTGAATAATTTTTAAATTGTCTGTATTCGAAAATTGATGAAATATTTTTCCCACTGCATCCTAGTCCATGTATGAAAATAATGCATTCATCTCCAGATTCTCTGGAATAGGTAAAAATTTCCAATTTCTTTTTATGCCATTCAATCGGAACTGTTTCTGTTTTCATTTAAACTCCAGATATCTTGCTATTTCCTCTGAATTAATTACAGTAAAAACAGTCATTCCATTGTTTTATAGCAATGGAATGACTGTTTCAGTAATAAGACAGATGGCATGTAAAATAGTATCAGAGATATATGTAATGAGGAATTAAATTTATTTTCAGCAAAAAACAAAAATGACCGAAATTATAAAGGATATCAAGGCATAATTTATTATGTCCTGAGGAAGAAATAATTTTAAACTCTGGATTTAATCTGGCACAAAAATGCTGAAAAAAAAACTGATAATTATTTTAATTTTAAGCTTTGCATGTATTGCAACAGCCCTGGCTGATGTAAAAGATAATGAAAGTGTTGTTTATATTAAACTCGATAAAACACAATTCAGGCAGAATGAAAAAATACTTCTTAAGATTTATGTCAAAAACAGTTCAGTTAATAAAAAAAAATTCTATGTTTATGACAGTGACAAAGAAATTTCATATACAACTTTTCAACCAATGATCAGAGATCTTTCAGGCCGTGAGCCTGCAATTAAAGTTCCGTATATACTCGAAGGGATAAGAGCAAATCAGCAGATAGCTGGATTGAAAAGAAGAATGATTGAACTTGGGCATGATGAAGAGTTCGTATACAGTGTAGATTTGATGAAAATATATGATCTTAAGCCAGGTATTGAATACAGGGTGAAGAGCTGTTTTGTTCCGGATTTTTCAAAAAAAGAAATATTTGTAAGTGAAAATGAATTATTTTTCAGAATTTCTCATGAGTATTTCCCTGAAAAGGGCAGAATGTATCATAAGACTAAAAAGCAGGAATATGTTTCTCCGTCCGAAATAATTCTTCTCGCTCTCTATGCTGAAAAGAATATGAACTGGGCAGATTTCTTTAAATATATTGAACTGGAAAGTTATATAGTTTCATTCCCGGACTATCACAGGGAGTATGACAGCGCTGACAGATTTGGAAGAGAAAGGGTACTTAATGATTTTAAAAAATTTCTTATGCGACGGAGAACTGACTATCTGATTCGATATGAGATAATTGATGAAATGATTGATAATAATTTAAAAATGGCATATGTTGATGTTATTGTTGACAGGTATGGAGCAAGAATAACAGACAGATATAAATACAGATATAAACTTTGTGAAAAAGAGCAGAAATGGTTTATATTGAAGCTTGATGCAACTGTTATGAGAGGAAAAAACGATGACTGAAATTTTATCACAGGATGAGATTGATGCTCTGTTGACCGCTATTTCAACCGGAGATGTGGAGGCAACTGATTTTTCAGCTGCAAAAGAGCAAAAAAAAGTAAAAATCTATGATTTCAGGCGTCCTGACAAGTTTTCCAAAGATCATATCAGGACACTGCAAATGATGCATGAGACATTCGCTCGTCTTACAACCACAGCACTTTCTGCTCAGCTGAGGGCATTGGTGAGCGTTCATGTAGCTTCTGTTGATCAGCTTACCTATGAAGAATTTATCAGATCAATACCTAATCCTACAACTCTGGCCGTAATAAATATGGACCCGCTGAAAGGTTCGGCTGTCCTCGAGATAGATCCATCCATAACATTTACCATCATCGATAAACTATTCGGCGGGCTTGGCGAAGCGTCAAAAATAAGCCGTGAACTGACTGATATTGAACTTTCAGTTATGGAAGGTATCATTGTGCGGATTCTCGGCAATCTTCGAGAGGCATGGTCGAATGTTATCGATTTGAGACCTCGGCTTGGGAATATTGAAACAAATCCCCAGTTTGCCCAGATTGTACCACCAAATGACATGGTTGTTCTGATAACACTCGAAACCAAAGTTGGTGATGTTGAAGGGATGACAAATCTTTGTATCCCATATATTTCAATCGAGCCCATCATTTCGAAGCTTTCGGCACAATATATGTACTCGAGTATCAGGAAGGGTGCAACTGATGAAAATTTTTCTATCATCCAAAAACGACTGGAGAATGTTACTCTCCCTATTATTGCAGAAATTGGAAGTGCGATAGTAACAGTAAAAGAAGTACTCAGCCTGGCTGTCGGGGATGTTATAAAACTCCCGGATACAAAAATAGGATCTGAAATGACTCTTAAAATTGGCGGCAGAAGAAAATATAAATGCACCGCAGGACTCGTCTCAAACAGAATAGCAGTCAAAGTAGGAGAAAGGGTGGATGAGGTTCCTGATGAACTGCTTACAACAAGCCGAAGCGAGGATGATTTCACGAGATAGTTTTAATGTTAATTTTTGGAAATAAAAAAAACCGCATCTAAAAGTGCGGGTTTTTTGTCAGTGTTATAATTTACTTATTTTGAAATTCTGTTCAGGTATGGCATTGGATCAACATGTTCTGTTCCGATTCTTATCTGATAATAGCAGATATGCCGTGTTGATTTTCCTGTTCTTCCGACATATGCGATTACTTCACCCTTTGATATTTTTTGGCCGTTTTCAACTGACACCCTCTGACAATGTGAGTAAGAGGTTACAAATCCGTATTTGTGTTTTATTGAAACTGTAAGGCCCAGGATAGGATCCCATGTGATGTCGTTTATTGTCCCCGGGGCGGTGGCTCTTATCTCTGCACCGGGGAATGCCTCAATGTCAATCCCTCTGTGGAATTCCGGCTTGAATGTGTATGGTGAATTTCTGTGTCCAAATCTGGATATTATGTAACCCTGGACTGGCCAAACAGAGGGAGTGTTGTTGATTATTTTTTTTCTGTACTCAAGGAAATTTTTAACTTTTGCCATTATCTCCCGGGTTGTATTAAGTTCTTTTTCAATTTCTTTTATGTAGAGAACTTCATCTGGCGGTGGAGTTGCCTCTGAAGCGCTCTCTTTGCCGGGATTTGGATTATGTACTCCTCCCTTTGCCCACAGACTGTCGATATCATTCCCGGTGGAAAGGGAATATAGGTGGGTTATCTCAGGCTTGAACTTTTGGAATATCCCATATAGCTTATTGATTTCTTCTTTGTATTTTTTTATCTGTATTCTGGAGTTTGATCCGTATTTTTTGAGTTTTGAAACTTCTTTGATTGTTGAAGTATGGTTGACGATCAAAACCGAGGTGATGCTGAATGTTACAATGAGGGCACCTATAATAAATGAAATTGTAAATATGGAAATATGAAAATTAATGATTCGCTTTTCTGAATGAGGAATCAGCATAAGTGTAACTTTCTCCCGACCCTTTGTAAGAAATCTGCTCCACAGATCTTTTGCCTTTTCATTTATTCCTTTAAATCGGGAATAAATCTTTTCTTTAATGTTCTGTTGAAGGTCATTGAGATTGGAGTCTTTAAAAGGATTTATTCCCATTTGTGTGTTCCATTGATCAGATAGTTATTTTTTGTGCGTAGAAATGCACTGTTCGTTCGTATAACAGAAAAAAATACCCTGTAAATATTGCAAATGAATTATTATTGAATAATTATATTTATCCGGCTATTGTTTTATAAATATAATTATTTATCAGTTTTTTCTGCGGTATTGTAATATACCGGTTACTGAATTTTTAATTCAAGGATATTTGATCTTAAGTAGAAATTCCGCATCAGGAGTTGATATTCAAAATATAATAATGATCGAAAATCAACTGTTTATATTAATTCATTAAAATAAATTGTCAAGTTTAAATTTGAATCATTTTTTCGGTTGATAATAATATTTAATATTACTATCGGCTAGTGAGCTAAGATGGCTTGAGATTTATTCGATTTTACCTTGACTTTTTGTATTATTTGGTGCACATAATATTAAAATTGAAATAATCCTTTGCTTGGTGGAGGTTGTGGATGAGAAAAAGGTACCTAATTGATCGAAGTTTTCAGTTTAGGACTACTTTTTTGGTAGTTGGGACTGTTCTGATCTTTTTTGCTCTGCTTGCAGGTGGGGCTGGGATATATTTGTCCTGCAATAACAGCGTTCTGGTAAAATCTATAAACCGGCTTGATGGAACGGCTCTGGATCAACAGCATATAATATCCGGGCTTCAGCAGTATGGAGATTTTTCCAAACGAGAAGACAGAAGGATTGTTTCAAACATTATTTCCAGAAATTTGAAAGAGAATAATATTACTATGAATAATACTATTCAGGCTATCCGTAATATTATTGACGTGAATGGACTGATCCTTGGGGCAATAGTGCTCTTTATGATTTTTCAGGGATTGATTCTTTTTTTTCTTCTAATAAAAAAAACTCATTCAATTTCCGGACCTGTCTATGTTATGACAAACCAAATAAAAACTCTTTTGGATGAGGAGGATGTTGCCAGCGGAGATAGAAGGCCACTGCGCCAGAATGATGAATTTAAGGAACTTTACAGTCTTCTGGGAAAACTCACCGAGAAGTATTACCGTGCACTTGGCAAGAATTCCTGAATCAGATCCGGCTTTTAATCGAATTGTTAATGAGGGTTAATAAAGCATAAAGGCTTTTAATGTATGGGATATCGATGTTGAATTTTTCAGCGATTCTGACCGTGTTTCCCAGTATTGCTTCAACTTCCATTTGTCTGTTGTTTTCAAAGTCCAGAAGCATGCTTGTCTTATATGGCGTCATTTTCAGTGTATCGTTGAGATTTTTTTCGATAAAACCTTCCGGAAGAGGATGTCCGGACGCATCCGCCAATTTTGAAACTTCATTCATGACTGATATTACAAGATGCAGACATTCAGGAGTCTCCATCATTGTTTTAGTGTTAACACCTCCCCCAAGGACTGAGATGGGATTGAATGGAGCGTTCCAGACAAGTTTTTTCCATCTTGCTGAAAGGATATCGGTATCTAAATCACATGGGATACCTGATTGTTTTAACAGCATTGCAAAGAGTTCGGCTTTTTCGGATTTTCCTGAAGGGTATAGCCCAAGGTTAAGTCTGCCATAGTCCTGGTGTTCGATGATGCCGGGAGAAGCTTTCTTTACACAAATAAATGCAAGGCCGCTTAATATTTCATTTTTAGGGAATGCCTTCGCTATTTTTTCTTCAATGTTAATCCCATTCTGTAGTATTACAATTGTTGTTTTTGTGTCAATTGCTGGTTTTATTATTTTAGGGATGTCAATTTCAGGTAGAACCTTTGTGGCAATGACAAGAAAATCAGGGGTTAAATCATACTCATTTATATTTTTTAAAACTTTTTCAGGGGTGAAGTGAAAATTGCCTCTTATGCTGTTTATCTGGATACCATTTTTTTTTACTGTTTCGTAGTCTGATCGGCATAGGGTTGACACGTGTGCCCCAGCTTTTGCCAGGTGAGCTGAGTAGTAGCAACCGATAGCTCCGGCTCCAACTAAAAGAATTCGAGGTTTTCTGGTCATGTTGATCTCCTTTTCTAAATAATAAAGAAGGTAAAAATAGTAAATCAAAAATAAATGTCAAGTTGCTTTGGCTTATTGAAACAAATTGATGAAACTTCCGTTTGGACTAAATTTGTTTCAATTTGTCTTGACGAAAGTAATTCAGGTCGTATTGTTGTTTTTCAATTCTAATCAGCTATCTTTATCCTTTATTTGAGAAATCAGATTTTTTACGGATCTTGTTTTGATCTTTGTTCTATTGATGTAGGGGGTAGAGGCTGGTTTATAAACTGTGTTTTTAAGGAGGCATTTCTGGTGGAATGGTGGCATCTTTATATAATTCTTGGAGTAGTTATTGCGGGAATTGGCGTAGGAGTATTTTTCCTGAGAAAAAATTTAAAGAAAAAAATGGAAGATCAACAGTCTCTTGTTAATCAGCATAAGGTGGCAACATCGATTCTTGTTCTTGAAAAGAGAAAAGATAAGGTTAGCAATGCAAATATGCCTAAGTCTGTTGTTGAACAGATCCCACGGGTGTATAAGATAAGAAAAGTACCCATTGTTAAAGCTAAAATTGGTCCACAGGTAATGGATCTTCTTTGTGATGAGGAAGTGTTTGAGAAGCTTCCGGTTAGGAAAAGCGTAAGAGTTGACCTGGCTGGTATTTTTATTGCCGGTATTAAGCCAGGAAAAAGATAATAAAAATCAGTGGAGATATTTTTTTATTGACAGATGATCGGTGAAAAAATATTGTCCATTTAGCTTTGAGCGGAACAGCTTTTTTGTTTCAAGTAAAAAAGAAACATTTTTTTTAAAAAAAGGTTGACTTCGAAACGGGCTGGATTATTATTGTTTCATGATTGATTGAAAATCATGAAACAAACCAAGAGAAGAATTTCTGAAAACTACACGGCACAGGGTTGTCGAGTAA
>CAZEJW010000095.1:0-17606 GCA_964512685.1 uncultured Leptospirales bacterium
AATGCAAGTATCATATTGTTTTCATTACTAATACGGTAAAAAGGTATTATATGGCACTATTTAATAACGGACTCATGAGAGAATCTGAGGCAGCATTTAAAAAATAATAAAACGGCCAGTAATTTAATTAGTTTGATTTTTTACTGGCCTTTATTTAATCAATTAATAGTTCCTTTTTGGTGAAGGTATTTTTCTGTTTCAATCATTGAAAGTAAATATCCTTCAGCATCCTCATATTCTTCGAGTTCTATCCCAAACGGGGTTTCTGATTCAGAGGGTATTTCTATAACAGAAAGATCAAAGGATGCTGCCTGAATCCATATCTGAATTAAAACCGCATGATCAAATTCTGTGAGTTCCATATTTTTAAGTGATTTAATATTGTACGCCTTTATGCCTGAAAGGGGGTCTGTAATATCAAATGAAGTTACCTCTTTGAGTGCTGCTGCAATTGATTCGGTTATTGCTGTGTATGAATCGTGTATTTTTTCGAGACTATAGTTTTCCAAAATCCTGCTGCATGATATTATATCAAAGCCATAATTTATGTTTTCGAAAATTGATTTTATATCTTCAGCTATTTTTTTACTAACCGGGTCAAGTGTTATTAAGTAATCATACTCATGATTCAAAGAGTACTCTATGGCAGAAATAAGACTGGCGCCAAAACCAAGTGGTGTTTCGTGTCTGATAAATTTAATTTTTTTGTTTTCCTTGAGAACAGAAAAAGTCTCATCTGTAGATCCATCATCTATAAAAAGAAGAGATGCTTCTTCTACTGAGTCTATTGATTCAATTATATTGTTGATTCTTGAAATATCATTGAACAGGGGTAATGTTATTAAAATTTTTTGTTTCATCTTTTTTTGCCTTTTCTTATATTATGGACTATAGTTTTTTTTAAGTAACGAAAAGCAATTCTTTTTCAAATTGTTCATGTTTTTGCTCTGATGTTGGTGTATGAATATATTTTCTTCAAGAAAAAGCCTCAATATATCTGTTTCTCTATCTTTTCCGGTGTATTTTTACTTACTTCTGTTGTTATCAAGCTTTTCTAAATTAATATTGACAAAAGAAGTGAGTAGCGGTGTTTCTGTAAAATCATAAAAATAGAATCTAATAATTATACAAATTTGTATAATAATATAAAGAGGGAACTATGGATTATTCAAAGACAGTCAATTTACCAACTACCGATTTCCCTATGAGGGCGAATCTACCTAACCGTGAACCTGAAATTCTCAAAAAATGGGAGCAGGACAGAATCTACGACAGGATACTTAAAGCAAGGCAGGATGCAGAACTTTTCATTCTTCATGATGGTCCTCCTTATGCAAACGGACATATTCATATAGGACATGCTCTCAATAAAATTCTTAAAGACATGATAATTAAGCACAAAACCATGCGGGGATTCAGAGTTCCTTATGTACCCGGATGGGATTGTCATGGCCTTCCAATTGAGCTCAATGTAACAAAAAAGCTCGGAAACAAGGCAAAGACAATGGATAAGGTTGAAATAAGACGCGGTTGCCGAGAATATGCAACAGAATTTGTCAATATTCAGATGGAAGAATTTCAACGACTCGGTGTATTTGCTGATTACACTAATCCATATCTTACTATGTCTCAGTCTTTTGAATCAAAGATTGTTGAGGTTTTTGGAGATATTCTAAAAGAAGGATATATCTACAGAAGTAAGAAACCTATTTACTGGTGTCCTAACTGTGTAACAGCACTTGCTGAAGCTGAAGTTGAATACGAAGATCATTCTTCTCCATCTATATATGTTAAATTCAAAGTTGATCCTTCCAGTTTAAAAATCGATGGAGTGGACAGTGACAATCTTCATGTTGTTATCTGGACAACCACTCCCTGGACTTTACCTGCAAACCTTGGAGTGTGCTTTCATCCGGAATTTGATTATTCTGTTTATATGTTCAATGATGAATATTATATCATCGCAAAGGGAATGGCAGCCGGTTTTGAGGAAAATACAGGTCTTGAAAGATCAGCTGAATTTCCAATTACTTCAGAACAGATTTCCGGACTTAAAGTACATCATCCTTTCATAGACAGGGAATCAAAGGTTCTTTTTGGTGACCATGTAACTCTTGAAGCTGGTACAGGAATCGTTCATACTGCACCCGGACATGGACAGGAAGACTACATTGTGGGACTAAAATACGGACTCGATGTGTATTGCCCTGTTGATGATTATGGTAAATTTACTGATGATTTTCCGGAAATGAAAGGAGTCAATGTATTTGATTCAAATGAAAAAATTCTGGAACTTCTTGTTGAAAAGGGTGTTTTAATAAAGATGCAGAAGATTGAACATTCATATCCTCATTGCTGGAGATGTAAAAAGCCTCTTATCTTCCGTGCAACTGAACAGTGGTTTCTTAAAATAGATCATAATGATATGAGGGAAAAAGGCCTCAAGGCTGTTGATGAAACTTCATGGGTGCCATCATGGGGAGAATCAAGGATAAGAAGTATGGTTGAATCAAGACCAGACTGGTGTCTTTCCCGGCAGAGAACATGGGGAGTGCCCATTCCTTCTTTCAGATGTGCAAAATGCGGTGAAAACAATATGAGTGCCGAGTCTGTTCAGTTTTTTGCAGAGATTGCAAGAAACAGGGGAATAGATGCATGGTATACTGATGAAATAGATAAACTGATTCCATCAGGAACAAAGTGTTCTTGTGGATCTGAAGAGTTCATAAAAGAAGAGGATATTCTTGATGTATGGTTTGATTCAGGTGTTTCACACTTTGCAGTTCTTGAAAAGTGGGAGGCTCTTCGCTGGCCGGCAGATCTATACCTTGAGGGCAGTGATCAGCACAGGGGTTGGTTTCAGTCTTCACTCTGGCCTTCACTTGCTCTGAGAGGGAGAGCCCCATATGATCAGGTTCTTACCCACGGATTCGTTCTGGACGAGAAGGGCAAGGCAATGAGTAAATCAGTAGGTAATGTTATACCTCCTGAAAATCTAATTAAACAGTTTGGTGCTGATATTCTTCGTCTGTGGGTTTCTTCAGAGGATTACAGGAATGACCTCAGAATCGGAATGGATATGATAAAACAGATTGCCGATTCATACAGAAGAATAAGAAATACCTTCAAGTTTCTTATTGGCAATCTTTCGGATTTTTCTATTGATAAAAAAGTTGACTATGAAAATCTCTCGGAAATTGACAAGTGGATTCTTCATAAACTCAGCATGCTTTCTTCAGCAGTAATTGAACACTATGAAAAATACGAATTTCACCTTGTTTACAGAAAGATTCTTAATTTTTGCGCTGTTGAACTTTCATCAATTTATTTTGATGTTTCAAAAGATATTCTCTATGTAGAAGAAAAGGACGGTCAGAAGAGAAGGGCAAATCAGACTGTTCTCTACGAGATTCACCAAACACTGGTAAGACTTGTTGCACCGATTTTATCTTTTACCGCTGAAGAGGTCTGGATGTTCGATGGAAATCCTGATTCAATTCACCTTGAGTCATATTACAAACTCAATGATAAATACTCCAACCAGGAAGTTGAAGCGAGAATAGAGAAAATTGTAAATGTAAAAAAGGATGTTCTTAAAGACCTGGAAGGTCTCAGAAAAGAGGGGCTTATAAAATCTTCACTTGAGGCTGATATTGTTCTCTTTATTGAAGATGAAGAAGTAAGAAAGCACATAGTTCAGATGGATGAAGAATTCGTTAAATTTCTTCAGGTTGCAAAGGTGGAAATTTTGGAAGCAAAGGATGATTCATTCACGGATTATGACAATTCATCTGTTAAGGCCAGTAAAACAGAAGGTTCTAAATGTGTCCGTTGCTGGAATTTCTCTGACAGCCTTGGAACAGATTCTGAACATCCTGAACTCTGTCCAAGATGTACAAAAATAGTAAAGAATCTCTAACAGATATATTTTCAGTAAAAACCCCGGATTTTTCCGGGGTTTTTGTTATCCGCAGGATATTATATTCTTCTCAAGCAGTTCATTTATCTCTTTTTCTGAAACTCCAATATCATTCAAAATTTTTAATGTGTGTTCACCATGATCTGGCGGGGGGGTTTTAACTGAACCCGGGGTTTCACTCAACCTTACAGGAATTCCAATCAGGCTGATCTCTTTATCATCCTTTTTAACAGATCTTATCATCTCTCTTTCTTTAAAACTGTTTTCATTAACAGCTTCATTCATTTCTAAAATCACAGAAGCGCATGAATCATCGTCTTTGAATATTTCATGCCAGTGATCAGATGTTTTTTCACTGAATATTTCTTGCAGTTTTTTCCTTATTTCATTCTGTTTTTCAAAAACATAGTGAAAGGGAATCAGTTCTTCTGCTCCAATTTTTCTGCACAGAGTATTGAAGAATTTAGGCTCCAGTGCTCCAAGGGATATTGCCCTTCCGTCTGATGTTTCATAAGTGTCATAGCACGCCAGGAATCCTGAAAGAACTGAGTTTCCTGCGTTATATGGAAGCCCCCAGTTCATGAGAGTGAATGGCACTGTCATCATGGAAAGGGTGCTGTCTGCAATAGAAACATCTATATACTGGCCGGTTCCGTTTTTTTCACGCGCAAACAGTGCCATGAGAATTCCAATTGCCGCATTTAATCCTCCTAGGTGATCAGCGATCTGAACTGCCGGAATATCCGGTTTATTATTGGCTGAAAAAAGATTAAGAGCACCACTCATTGACATAAAATTTACATCATGGCCAATCAGCTCTGATTTTTCTCCTGTCTGGCCATACCCGGTGAGAGAACAGTATACTATTCTGCTGTTGTATTGTTTAACGGTTTCATAATCAATACCGAGTTTTTCTGTTGTGCCCTTTCTGAATCCTTCAAGTATTACATCTGCTTTTTGTGCCAGTTTATAGAATATCTGTTTTCCTTCTTCTGATTTCAGATCCAGTGCAAGGTGTTCCTTGTTTCTGTAAAGCGTTGGAAGGGGAGTTGACACAAGGTCTCCTCCCATTTTTTCAACTGATTCTATATGTATTACCCTTGCTCCATGATCTGCAAGAATCATCGAACAGTATGGCCCCGGAAGAAGCCTGGACAGGTCAAGCACTGTTACCCCGTTAAGTGAACCATTCTTTGTCATTATCTCACCTTTATTGTATAAATAAATACTTGTATATTCTTATTTTTCGGCCTGATTAACTCATTGACATTTATTTTTTCCACGATAAAACTGGTATGATCAATTTTTTTCAGAGGTTATGTATGGGAAATATAAACAATCTGCTGGATTTACTGAAAGAGGTAGTTGTGACCACTCTCGGACATCTGGTTTGGCTTCTTGGCCTGATTTTTCTTTTTGGAATCGTGCTCTATTTTCTGGCTAAGTTTACAAGACTGAGCTATGTAAAGAGTGCGGGTTATAAACTTGATGTTGTTTTTACCGGCTGGATAGGTACTCCGGTTCATGAACTCGGTCATGCTCTTTTCTGCCTGGTCTTTGGTCATAAGATTAATGAGATGAAGCTCTACAATCCTGATCCTTCTGATGGAACTCTGGGTTATGTAAATCACTCTTACAATCCTGAAAGCAGGTTTCAGAAGATCGGAAATTTCTTTATTGGAATCGGGCCTATTCTTTTTGGAGCTTTTGTTCTCTATGCTCTCTTCTATTATCTGCTTCCTGATCTGCAGGGAGTTTTTGGCAGGGTTGAACTTCAGGGTAAAACTGTTGCCCAGGGTATAAAAACAGGAAGCTGGACCGGTGTTTATAACAGTATGGCAGATACTACTTCGTATATTGTTAAAAATGTTTTCAGTTCTGCTAATTTCAGCAACTGGAAATTCTGGGTTTTTCTTTATCTGTCAATGTGTGTTGCATCTCACATGGAACTCAGCCCGCCGGATATCAAGGGAGCGCAGAGCGGTCTTGTTTCACTGGTTGCAGCTCTTCTTTTTTTTAACCTGATTATTCTTGTTGCTGAAGCTTATGGTCTTAATTCATATGCAGGAAGCTACTGGAGTTATTTTAAACTCGAGACTTATGCTGTTCACATCAATTCAGTTCTTGGTATGCTGGGCGGGCTTTTTGTTCTTGCTGCAATAATATCAGGAATAAATTTTATTATCTCCTTTATTGCTCTTTCTGTGTACAGCCTGGTAAAGGGCAGGGGACTCTTTAATCCTTTCTGGGTCTGATGATTTATGATAAATTCCTCTGCCGGATTTTTTCGCAGCATTCTGTTTATAGCGCTCAGCTGTGCTTTCTTTTGCACTTCCTGTTCTTCATCCGGCAGTGAATTTATTTCAGGTGAATATATTTTTGCAGAATCATTCAATGATGCTGCTTCTTCATCCAAATGGAAGCCTTTTAAAAATGGTTTAATAAAAAAGAATGTCTCTTTTAAAAAAAATAAATTTCTTTTTTTAAAATACAGCTTCTGTGCTGTATCTGTTCTTGAAAATCTTGCTAATGGATTACAGAATTGATTATAATTTCTTTTTGAGTCTCTGTATTTAATTTTTTCCTTCTTCATTTCTATTATTGATGCTTAATATCTGCTAATATGTTGACAAAATGATTTTTATATTTCACTATTTATTTCTAAAAAAATATTTTTATGCAATTAAAAGAGAATTTTACCCCATCCACAGGAACGGCAGGGGTAATAGAGCTTTTTTTCTGTAATAAATTTTTAGAAATAATCTGCATGAATGAGAGGAAGACAATGACAAGGAAAAGTTTGATTTCAATTATTACAGTTCTCTTAAGCTTTCTGTTTTTCGCATGCCAGCTCGATGTTCCTGTTAAAGAGATGACATCTGCAAAACAGAAAATTGAAGAAGCTGAATCTTTCAAAGCTTCAAAGTACGCTCCGGATGATTTGAAGAATGCAGAGGCGTTACTGCTGGAATCTCATGAATTTCTTAAAAAAGAAGATACTGATAAAGCAAGGGAATCAGCTCTTAAGGCCTATAAAGCAGCATCTTCAGCAGTTGAAAAATCCCTTCCTCCTCTTGCATCAGATACCCTTAAAAAAGCATCTGAATCTCTTGAAAGCGCTGAAAATGCTAATGCTGCAGTTTATGCAACTGATGAATTTAAAAAAGCAGGAGAGCTGAAAAATCTTGCAGATAAAAGTAACAGTGAGAAAAAATACAGGGATTCATACAAACTGTCTCTTGAATCCATCTCTACTTCAAACCTTGCTAAATCCAAATCACTTGAAAACATGCCGGAGTTGATGAAAAAACTCAATGATCTTGTCAGCCGTCATAACACTCTTGCCGGTGTAACATGGAAGGATTCGGCTGTAAATGAACTTGCAGAAGCAAAAACAAAACTTTCTCTTTCTGATACAAATCTTCAGCACAATAAACTCAAAGATGCTTTTCTGAATATGGATGAAGCAAAAGCCGCTCTTGATTCAGCACAAAAGAAAATTGCAGATGCCGAGGAAAAGGACAGGCTTGAGAAGCTCAGAATAGAAAAAGAGAACACTGATAAAAAAATAGCTGAGGTCAGAACCAGGCTGGAAGATCTTAAAAACAAACCAGGATCCGAATTTGCAAAAGATCACATTAGTGTTGCAGAATCAAATCTCAATGAAGCATCTCAGCTCAACAATAACAATGATACTGTTTCAGCAAAGCTGAAAATTGATGCAGCAGAAAACACTATGGATGCTGCGGATATAAAGATTCGGAAATCTGTTTTAAATGAAAGAATTGCCGGTCTTAAGAAACAGCACACAGAACTCACAGAAAAAGATACATCCGGAAAAATAAAGAATGATCTTGATAAATCAGCAGGTCTGATTGGTGAAGCTGAAAAACTGCTCGAATCAGAAGATTATAAGGGATCATCTGTAAAGGCGGATGAAGCAGAGGGAATACTTAATTCTCTTACAACAACACTTGCTGCAAAAGACACAGAGAAAGACAAACAGGGAGAAGTCAAAACAGAAGAGAAAAAAGAACAGGTTATATATACTGTAAAATTAAACAGAAATAAGAGAGACTGCCTTTGGAGAATTGCAGGCAGGTTTTATAAAGAACCGCATCTCTGGCCTGTGATATATATGGCAAACCGTGATAAAATAAAAGATCCGGATCTGATTTTTCCTGGGCAGAAATTCATAATTCCGCCAAAACCGGCCAAGGTAAAAAACAGGTGGAATAATATTTATAAAAAGGAAACTCCTGTTAAAAGAGAACCTGAGATGCCTGAAAATACTGAAAAATAATTCAGTGAAAGAAATGTGCAGATCATTAATTATATTTTTATTATTCATTACGACTGTTCCGGCATATTCCAGACACATTGATCTTGATTCACTGTATCTTGACAGTGAATCGAATCTGTGTAAAAAACTCGTTTCACACAAAAATCTTTTGTATTCAGGTGCAGGTTCAAGAAGAATAGATACTTCAGTGATATTTGCTCTGTGGCTGAACGGAAGTGATATTGCATACATCCGTGAATTTTATCCTGTTAATATTGTGTATGTTTATCATCACAGAAGACAGCATAAAAAGGAGTTATGCAGAATCGAGGGTGTTGTTACAACTGTCATAACTGATCCGGCCGGAAAACTGATTTATCTGAAAAGGCTGCTGCAGGCTGATGATTCTGTTCCTGAAGGCGAATTTCTTGTAATTGAAACAGAGCATGGCAAAATTATTCACAGGGAAAGTTCATATCCCTTTCTGGATTTTTCTGTCACCGGGCAGGGGAATATCCTTCTTGAAAGAAGAAATGGTATTTTTGAACTGAATCCTTATACAGGAAAAGAAAAACTCGTTTATCCTGAAAAAATTTATAAGGAAATCAAGGGCAGGGGTATAACTATTGCCTGTAAATCCCCCTGCGGAAAAAAGACCCTTTTCATAAACGGCAGCGGTGGTGTATACCGGGGCCTTTTGATCTCCCGGCATGGAAAATCAAGGCTTCATGGCCTCACGTCATCCTCAGAGGTTTTCTGGATTAATACAGGTAAGTTTGTCTTCAGAAAGGGTTATACCGGAAATTTCAGTGCAGCAGTCTATAACACTTCAGGCCATAGAGAATCTTTGCTTGTTAATAATTCTCTCAATACAAATCTTCAGTATTCCAGGTTCGCCGGAATTGTGAGTTTTCTTTCAGACGGCATGATCTGTATTTATGACACAAATGATAACAGCAAACACAATCTGCTTCTCGAAGGTGAAGACGTTCGTTTTTCATCTGACAGAAACCGTTTTATTTCCCTGTACGGAAATAATCTCTACATTTCGAGCATCAATATTATGAAAAGGCGCGAGATTGCATCAAGACGTGAATGTCGCAGGATACTTCATCTTTACAGAATCATCCTCAATAAAAAAACAATTCATGAGAATTCATATTCTGCTGATTATATAAAGAGAAAGATTGCCCAGTATTCATCCTTTGAATCTTTTACAGCGCGTGATAATTAGGTATGGAAAGATTTAAAACAAGGTTGAAATTATACTGGAGAAAGCTCAATACAGGTACGGTTTACAGAATCGAAGATCCATCACAGATCGATATGCTCACTCTACCTGATCCCACACCTGATAAACCAGTTATAGTTAATATTGTTCTGTTTATTCTTACTTTCCTCAGTACCTCATATGTTGGCGCAACAGAGCCTGGTTCTTTTTTTGAAATGATTAAAAGCGGCCTGCCGTATTCCTGTACACTTCTCACAATTCTCCTTTTTCATGAATTCGGACATTACTTTGCTGCAAGGAAATTCAGGGTGAGGGCAACTCTTCCGTATTTTATTCCGTTTCCTTCGATATTCGGAACTATGGGAGCTGTCATAAAAACCAAGTCAAGGATTCCTGACAGAAGGGCTCTTCTTTACATAGGCGCAATGGGCCCGATTCCGGGATTTGTTGTGAGCCTTGCAGCAGTTGTTTACGGCATATCAGTTTCACAGGTAAAACCCTTTGTTCCTTCAGCCGATGGCATGACCCTTGTATTTGGGGATTCATTACTTTTTTCCGGAATAGTTTATCTTTTTCACGGAGCCATCCCCCGGGGTTATGATATATTTATTTCACAGTATGCTTTTGCCGGTTGGATAGGTTTTCTTGTTACTGCACTCAATCTTATGCCAATCGGTCAGCTTGACGGCGGTCATGTTCTTTATGCGCTTCTTGGCAGAAAACAGACAATCGCGGGCTGGATTGTTTTTTCGGTTATTCTTGTTCTTTCCGCTTTCTGGCCGGGCTGGACAGTATGGATAGTAATTTCTCTGCTTTTGCTGATGATAGGACATCCGCCAGTAAAAAAGACCTCAGATCTCTACTTAAAGGACAGGATTATCGGATGGAGCTGTATTTTGATTTTTATTCTGACCTTTATTCCAGTTCCTGTTGATATAATTTAACCGTTATATGACATATCAACAATTAACGGTTGATATGTTGATAACTTTAGTTTTTTTTCTGGAATAATAAATCAACTCCAGAAATTTTTCTGTTTCATTATTTTTTATACCTTCTGCATTTTTAAGGTACCCGATAATTTCTTTGTCAGTAAAATCAAAGGTTTCAATCATTCCACGAATTATAGTTGTTAAATACAGATCTCCTGGTTCAGAATATCCAGTATCATTTTTAGGGCTACCCGTAAATGTAAACGAATGAATCCCCTTTTCGAGACCTGTGAAGAGAATAGTGTTGTACCACGTTAAGTTTTTCAGACTTAGAAATCCCTTTTTTACGATATCATTAAAATTGATATCCATTTTATGTTCACCCGGATCACGGCCATTCTCCTGGCAGAGAATATCAGCGAACTGATCCTTTGTTATGAGATATGAACGTGCGGGGGTTTTTACCGAAGAATTCGTTTTTATATCAATAAAAGCAACTCCTCCATTTTCCCATGTTCTGCTGTTGCGGCTGAAGTAAAGTGGATGATTCAAAAAACAGCCCCTGTTCTCCAGTGGCAGGGTTTTGTCCCTGCATCCATGATAATATGTTCCGGTAATTGAACTTTTACCGCCAAGAATATATGAATAAAATCTTTCTTTGAGCATGTTCGATCCGAAAGAAGTGTACCAGCAATAATTTTTTTTCATTTTAACCTTTTGGCGAATATCCGATTTATTATCGGTTTTTCTAAGAAAATTACTTGTTTTAAGAAAAACAAGTAAAATAGCAGCCTCGTTTTAAAAAGTGATATCTGATCAATATGTTTTACTGCTACATTTTTTTTATTCTTTCACTGATTTCATTGACAATAAACCGAAAAGAATTAAATCACATGAATATATATGTACTGATCAATGCATGGAGAAAATAATGAGTTTTTTGATTTTTGTTTATATTGCCTTTCTTGTTACTGTGACTCTTGCAAATTATAAACGCATCCGAACTGTGATCGGAATGATCCTGGTCTTGTTTTCTTTCACTTCAATTGTTTTTTACAAGGGAATGATTGTCTTTGGCTCTGCATCCTTCTGGTATGTTTTCGGAAAGGATATAACGGAGGACGTCTTTAACATCTTAATTATATCATGGTATTTTGTGGATCTTATTTCAGCTGTTCTTATAATCAGATCATACAGAGCATATGTAAGAGTCAATAGCCGATAATTCATTTTTTAATGATTATTTAATACACAAAAACCTTCTCAGGGTCGATAAATAATAATATATAATAATCGGACTCTGAATATAGATGAAAAAATATAAGATACTGATAATAGTTTATCTGTTCCTGATATTATTATGTTCCGCAAGTTTTGCCGGAACATATGTAAATATAATCAGGATCGAAACAACCTCATTTCCTGAGGTCAAATTATTTTTTAACATAAAGACTCATGGCATATCAGGTATCCCGCGTCTTGATGAAGATAATTTTACCGTACTTGAGGATTCAAAACCAGTAGAATCCTTTATCATTGAAAATCTTTCAGGAACCGATAATTATTTAAATATCATTTTCGCCATTGACTCCAGCAGAAGTATGAGTCCTTCATTTTTCAGGAAGGTTAAAAATTCTGCACATGATCTTCTGAAACTTTCCGGGCCAGATAATCGGGTCTCTCTTTTTTCATTTGATGATGAAATCCATTCTTTACTTCCATTTACTACAAAGTACAAAAAAATAGAAAAAGCTGTTCAGAACCTCAAGAGAAAAGGAAGCAGGACTCTTCTTTATAATTGCATTTATGATTCTATTGATACTCTTCAGAAGGTTAAGGGTCAAAGAAAGGCCGTAATTGTTTTTTCTGATGGGAAGGATGAGGGGAGCAGTGTAAATCATTGCGATATAGTTTCACTTGCTGAAGATTCAGGAATACCGGTTTTTTTTATTACAACCGGAAAATCGGAGGCAATTGAAATAAATTCCCGCATCAGTGATATTTCCGGCGGAAGATTGGCAACTGCCGAGAACAGACTTGATATGCTGAATATTTATAAAAAAATTCTCTCAGATGTCAAGGGGACCTATTCTCTCAAGTATAATTCAAAACTCGAACGCGATAACAATCAGCATAAATTTGAAATCCGTTTCAGATATAAACATCTGAGAGACAGGGCAATAAGAGGAAAGACACTTAAAAGCAGAATATTCGGCCAGAAATTATTTGATTCCATTGACCCCTTCAGATTGAAACTTGCTGCTTTGGTTCTTCTTCTGGTAATTCTTTTTATTCTTTCATGTGTTTTTCTTTCCAGACGTGAACGCAGAAAATTAACAGATATATCAGGCGAGGATTCGCCGCTTCCCGAAATTAAATCCTTTTATGAGACTGTCAGGGGACCTAAAGCCAGAGTGCCCGGACTGACCGATGATTTAATTCTTTCCACAGATGGAGATTACGAATATACAGAAGCATGGCTTTTAGAAAAAAATGGTCCTGATGGAAAGAAGAAGTATCCGATTTTCTGGGATGATTTCACCATAGGAAGAGACAGGGAAAACGGTCTTGTAGTTGATGACAGGGCTGTTTCACTTAATCATGCAAGAATCAGAAGTATCAATGGTGTTTATTATCTTTTTGACCTTGTCTCTGATAATGGAACGTTTTTAAACAGTAAAAAGCTTCTGAGGCCAAGGCCTCTTTATGACTGGGATGAAATAAAAATTGGCCATACGGAGTTTATTTTTCGCGGATCAAAAATTCCTGTTCCCTGATTCTTATTCATATAAAAGTCTTGACTTCATTTTTCTCTTGTAAGGAATAACCTTATGCCATATAATACTGAAATAAATAAATTTTTCAGAAAATCACAGAAAGGAATTTTTTCCATATTTGATGAATGTAAATTCAGCCTTAATAGATAATCCTCCGCGACTCCTCATCGTTGATGATGAGCCTCTTATAAGAAAAATTCTGATCAAGTATCTGAGTGAGAAAGATTTTGTAATTGAGATCGCAGAAAACGGTAAACATGCTCTTGACAAACTTCAGGAAGCATCTTTTGACCTTGTTCTTACAGATCTTAGAATGCCCGATATGGGTGGTCGGGAACTTCTTCAGATAATGGCTGAAAAATATCCGGATCTTCCAAAGATAGTACTTACCGGGTATGGAACTAACGATGATATAATACTTGCCCTTAAGACAGGGGCATATGATTTTTTGACTAAGCCTATTACAGATTTTACAATTCTTGAGCACTCAATTGACAGGGCCATTGAAAGAAAACGTTTGAATGATGAAAAAAACAGATATATCGAGCAGCTCAAACAGATAAATGAAATTATTTCAATGCTTAACAGGGGCAAGAATACTGAGGATATTTTCTATACCCTGAATCGGATACTGAAAAAAATGATTCCCTTTAACAGACTTTCTCTGGCCACTATTCCCAGGGACAGCACAGACGTTATTTCAAAACTGGTTGCATCAGACCGGGATGTGTTATTCAATGAAGGGGATACAATGAATATTGATGAGGAATCTCTGAAGAGGGTATATAAAACCAGAAAATTCCTGAATATAGTCAACCATGAAGATTATCTTGCGGCAGATTCCAAATCACCGCTTATTAAGCTGTTGAATGACGAGGGCATGAGATCTTCACTGATTCTTCCTCTTCTGGTAAATGATATGACCCGGGGATTTCTGATCTTTGCATCTGAAAAGCCTGGCGCCTATACCCAGGATCATATACAGTTTCTCGAGCTCATTGTTGGACAGATTGCCCTCAGTATTCAGAGAGGAGAACTCCTTTATGAGATTGAGCAGCATTCCCGAAATCTCGAGAATCTTGTTGAGTTGAGGTCCAGAGAGGTAATCAAGACTCAGAAGTCTACAGTATTTGCTCTGAGTAAACTTGCAGAAACCCGTGATCCGGAAACAGGAAATCATCTTGAAAGAATGCGAAACTACAGTGTGCTCCTTGCTCAAATCCTCAAATATATCGGAAATCATTCAGAAATTACCAGTCAGTACCTGAGAGACCTTTATGATTCATCTATTTTGCACGATATTGGTAAAGTCGGAATACCGGATGGGATTCTTTTAAAAGACGGATTTCTTTCTGATTATGAGTTTAGTATAATGAAGACTCACACTTCCATTGGATACGATGCTCTTGTTTCTGCTTCAAAAGATCTCGGTGATGATTCATATTTAAAAATGGCAATGGATATTACTCTTTACCATCATGAAAGATGGGATGGTGAAGGTTATCCCGAAGGCCTTAAAGAGGATGAGATTCCTCTTGCTGCAAGGATTGTTGCTATTACTGATGTATACGACGCACTTACATCCAGAAGGCCTTATAAAGAAGCCTATAGCCACGAGAAAGCTCTTGAAATAATGAAAAGAGAATCTGTAAGATTTGATCCAGAAATATTCAAAATATTTATTGAAAATGCTGAAGAATTCAATAAGATACGCCTTGAATACGATAGAATTGAAAGGTAGAAAGTATGTACGGAAGAAATGTTAATGTCCGCTTTGGTGGACCTTTAACTCCAGTAGTAAAAAAATTACTGATTATAAATGCTGCAATATTTATAGTGCAGCAGTTTCTTAGCCCTTTTCAGCCAGGAGTAATGGAAAACCTTTTTGGTTTAAGTCATACAGGTTTTATTCATCAGTTCAAACTCTGGCAGCCATTTACCTATATGTTTCTTCATGGGGGATGGTTCCATATCATTTTCAATTGCATAGCAATATGGATGTTTGCTGGTGAGCTCGAGGAGTTATGGGGCTCTTCTTTTTTTCTGAGGTATTATCTTTATTCCGGAGTAGGCGCTGGGATTTTTATTGCTCTGATGAATTACATAACCTATAATCAGTATGGTGGTGTAAGTCCTGTAACCATTGGCGCTTCAGGAGCTATTTATGCGCTTCTTCTGGGCTATGGTCTCAACTGGCCGAACAGGGAGGTTCTTTTATATTTTATTATACCGGTAAAGATAAAGTACCTTTTAATATTTTTTGGTGTTGTTGAATTTTTTGGAACCCTGTCGTCTGTAACAGGTGCTGCCGGAAACATCAGTCATATAGGACACCTGGGAGGCCTTTTTTCCGGTTTTATTTTTCTAAAATTTTCACAGAGAAAATCCCGCACAGGGATTACAAAGTCAAAGAAGAATGAAGGAGTTGTTGGTTCAGCTCTCAAGAAAGCGAGACTTAAAAAAAAGAAAAATGAAATCGATACACGAATAAAAGCAAAGAAAATAATTGATGATCTTCTTGAAAAAATTGCAAGAGAGGGAATGAGTTCTCTTACTCCTGATGAAAAGAAAAAACTCGAGTGGGCCAGAAAACACTATTACCCCGATGGCAATCATACTGTACACTGAAACCTGTCGCTGAACTTCCACGATCAATTTGATGCTCCTTTTTTGATAATTATACTGAATACAGAAATTTTTTATTTAACGCTTGCTTCGGCCGTGAATTATAAATTATTAATAAGACACTGCCCGAAGCTGCAGCAGGCTTTGATGGCTGATATTCCTGTAAATTGGAACAAACACTGAAATTAAAAATATTTGTGAGATATTGCTAATGAATAAAATTGCATCTATCCTTATTTTTTTTATAATCACTTCAGTATTTTAAAATCATTAAGGAGATTCCAATGTTTGAGAATGAAGATTTTGCCAGGGATTATGACCAACGCCTTTCGGAAGAAGGTTATCCGGGCAATATATTCAACATTATTAATTCTGAGCTAAGGGGATGTAAGACTGTAGTGGATATTGGCGCCGGTACCGGATTTTTTTCAATCCCTCTTTGTGTTTCAGGATATGATGTTTTTGCAGTTGAACCATCACAGGCAATGGCTAAAATTTTAGTAAATAAATGTAAAATGAAAAAACTCAATATTGATCTTACTGTAAATGATTGGGATTCCTGGTCAGGACAAAAAATGGATGCTGCTATTTCCATTCACTCTGTTTATGGATTTTCCGATCTTAGAAAATCCATATTGAAAATGACAGAATGTGCTTCAAAAAGAATCATTCTGGTAAAGACTGATAAATCCCAAACTTTTACAAAAGCCGTCAGGAAAGGACTGGCTAAAACTGAAAAGCACAGAAATATCTCAACTGTAATAACGGAAATTCTTGATGATAATGATTTTATCTACTCTCTCCGGGAAATGTCTCAGCAAAGAGATTATTTGTGCAAAAGCCTTTTTTCTGAAGCCGAATGGTTTCAGAATCATTATGAATTAGGTGATTTCACGTTAGACGATATTAAAAAAGTTATAGAGGCTGTAACCGTCTTTCAGCATGGACGAAGAATATATAAATCTGTCTATGTTGATCATTTGATTGTCTGGTAAAAAAAATTTGACTCAAAGTATAACATGCGTCATAATCAGTGTAGTAAATATTTCACTGGTGGTCCCTGATGCTAACGATAGAAGAATATATTAATCTCGCAGAACTAAATGAAAGGCTTGGAAACGATATGGAGCTTTTCAGTGAACTTGCTGATTTATTTATTGAAGATTCATCAAGATTGCTAAGTCTCATTAAAGAATCAATTGATTCTCTTGATCCTGAAACTACAAGAAAATATGCTCATACCATAAAAGGTTCAATTGCAAATTTTTCTGCCCCAAGAGCTTATGATGCCGCCCTTCTTTTGGAAAACCTCGGACGTAATAATGATCTCACCAAAGCGGATAATGCATATGGCGTTCTTTGTGATGAAGTAAAAAAGCTCAAAGAAGTGATGGGCCTTATTATTTCACGAGGAAAGCTGTGATTAGTAACTGCTGGATATTATGACTTGTTTTGCTGCTGTTGTTTTCGTTGGTTTTCCTTTCTCTCTTTTCGATGTAATCGGAAAATAATGTTAGATATCCATTAATTTAATGCTCTTATCAAATTAATATTGATCATAATTGTCTTTTTTATCGAATAGGTTAATAGATTGATCAATTTAATTTCAATAAATGAAGAGAACGATATGAGAAGAGAATACGATATCATCGTCGTAGGCGCAGGTCATGCCGGTGTTGAAGCGGCCCTTGCTTCAGCACGAATGGGTTTTCATACTCTGATGCTTACGGGAAATCTTGATACCATTGCGCAGATGAGCTGCAATCCGGCAATCGGCGGCCTTGCCAAGGGTCATCTGGTCAAAGAGATTGACGCTCATGGCGGAGAAATGGGTTTCAAT
>CAZEJW010000096.1:0-17465 GCA_964512685.1 uncultured Leptospirales bacterium
ATATTCGCAATGGCTCTATCTCGAACAACGATTTCACCTATTGTGAATACACTTGTAGATTTTTTTGCTTCTTTTTTTACTTCAGGCTGCTCTATAGCAACCTTCTCATCCGCCTCAGTATTTTCCTGAGAAAAGACAGGGAATGCTGAGAAGGATGATACAACCATCAGTGTTGTAAAAATCGTAAAGATTTTTTTCATAAAAATCCTCCAGAAAAGAATTAATTTTATTTATTTTGCATATTTGTAAGAGTTTTCCCTGTAAGGGAAAAACCTTACAAATACATGATAATCATCATTTCTTAACGTTATGTGTCAATAAAATATTTCAAAATAAAGTATTATTTTGAACATATTTGTACGAAGAAGAAATATTTAAAAAGAAGTAATATTAAGGGACTTTTTAATGAAAAGTAATTTGTTTGACTTTTTTGTAGTAATTTTCTGAAGATTATCCCGAATCTTTGGGAGGGTTCGGGGAGCCCCTCCCAAATAATTCTTTGATGGGAATCTGTCTTTTCATGACAGAGGGAAATGAATTATGTCAATATTGACATAATAAAATTCATTGTCAAGAAGAAAGAAACAAAAAACAGCAAAATATCCTCAACAATAATAACTTGACAATAAACAAATACTGACAAATAAATCATATTGTTAACCGTATTGCAGAACAACGGTTAATTTTCCCTTAAATTTACTTATTTATCAAAAACAAAAAGAAAATGGAGCTTTTTATGAATTATTCAATAAAAGAAATTATTGATATAGCCATAGGCATGGAAGAAACAGGACATGATTTCTATAAAGACTGTGAAAAAAAATTCAAAGATCAGTCAGTTGCTGAAATTTTCAAATACCTTGCCGCCGAGGAACTGGTACATAAAAAATATTTCGAATCAATAAAATCAGATTTAAAGGAAGAACCGGGAAATTTTACCGAGGATTATTTTAATTACCTGAAATCAATAGGCGGAGGCAGAGTTTTTTCAGCCAAGGAAGACAGGATTAAATCCATCAACACCCCTGAAGAAGCTATAGTAAGGGCTCTCCAGGATGAAAAGGATTCAATCCTTCTCTATACCGAAGTAAAGAGACTGTATAAAGAGGGAACTGAAACAGCAGGAATTCTTGACAAGATAATCGAAGAAGAACGCAGCCATACAATTAAACTTGCAGACCTCCTCGATAAGATACAAAAAAGTCTTTAATACCTGTTACGGAATTTTTTTCCGGCAAGTGAAAGTAAATAAAAAATTCCTGCAATTATAATGATTGTCGCTCCTGCCGGGAGATTGGGCTGGTATGAAATCGCCAGCCCGGTCACAGTAAAAACCAGCCCCAGAAAAACCGACAAAAGAATCATTGAAGAAACCTTCTTCACATAATTGAGAGAGATGGCAGCCGGTAATGTCAGAAGTGCAATAACAAGAATCAGACCTACAATCCTTATCAGTACAACAACAGTCAGTGCAATGATACAAAGAAGCAGTATATATACAGCATTAACTTTTACTCCATTCAGAGATGAATAAACCTCGTCAAACGAAATGGCAACAAACATCCTGAAAAAGATGAATACCATCATAATAATCCCAAGATCAAGATACAGCAAAATCAGAAGATCCTCAGCCGAAACCATCAGTATGTTTCCGAAAAGATATGTCATGAGATTGACATGATAACCGGGGGTTCTGGAGATAAAAACAATTCCAACAGCCATACCAATAGCCCATAACGCGCCAATGGCAGTATCAGACTGTTCCTTTACCTTGATCGTAACCATTCCAAGTATTATTGCCGAGAGAATAGCAGCAGCAAGAGCTCCCAGAACAGGATCGACTCCGAAATAAAAAGCAATACCAACACCGCCAAGTGCAGTATGCGCAATGCCTCCTGTCACGAAAGACATCCTCTTTATTACAACGAATGTTCCTGTAATTCCGCAGGCGAGACTCGCGAGGATTCCTGCAAGCAGAGCATGCTGCATGAACTGATGGCTGATTACAGCATCAATGAATCCCTCCATCACAATCCACACTCATGATGAATTATACTCATCCTGCTTTTGTATGTATCTTCTATTATATTCTGATCCACCTCAGCAGGAGAGTGAACCTTGATAAATCTGTTTACACAGGCAACCCTGTTTATATATCTCGAAACGAATCCAATATCATGCGTAACGAGAATAATCGTAAGTTTATTGTTAAGCTTTTTAAAGAGTTCATAAATATCTTTCTCAACATTGCTGTCAACACTTGCCGTTGGTTCATCAAGCAGAAGAATGCCGGGATTCGATACAATTGCCCTTGCAATAAGCACTCTCTGCTTTTGTCCGCCAGAGAGAGTTCCGAAGATCCTGTTTTCCATTTCTGCGATACCGACTTCCTTCAAAGCGCTTTCAGCCTTTCTGTAATCATTTTGACTATACCATGGAAAAACTGATCCGGAACGAATCAGACCTCCAAGAACCACTTCCATTACCGTTATAGGGAAACTCTTGTCAAAATCGGCAAACTGAGGTACATACCCCACCCTCGTTCCGTTTTTTCCCGGAGGTTTACCGTATATAAGTACTTCTCCGGAATCAGGCTTTATGATTCCCAGTATTATCTTGATAAGAGTGGTTTTGCCACCGCCGTTGGGACCAATAACTGCAACAAAATCCTTTTCTTCGATCCTGAGATTGACTTTTTCAAGTGCAGGATAGTTTTCATAGGAAAAAGATAAATTCTTTATTTCAATTATTGGTCTCATATAATTATTCCATACTGTCAGCTATTTTTTGAGCAGTAAAAACAAGGTTGTTTATATAATCCTCAGAAAGCGGATCAATAACCTCAACTCTTCCATTCAATGCAGAAGCTATTGTTTCAGCTTCACTGGTACTGAATTCTTTTTGTACAAAAATTGTATCGCCACCACGTTTTTTTATGATATTTATAATAGAAGAGAGTTCCCTGGGCCCTGGATTTCGCCCCTGAAGTTCGACAGGGACCTGAATAAGTTTATACCTGTCAGCAAAATACCCCCATGAGGGATGGAAGACAAAGAAGAGCCTGTTTTTTTTATTTCTGAACAAATCTGACAACCCAGTGTTTAAAGATGATAATTCCGTCCTGAATTTTTTTAAGTTAGCCTGGTATATCCCGGCATTATCAGGATCTATGAGAACAAAAGTTTCTGCTATTTTTTTAGCCTGTTTGATTACCAGAAGAGGATCAAGCCATATATGCGGGTCTTTAAGATGTTTGTGGGATGAGTCTGTTTTCCCCACTGCACCTTCAATTGATTTAATTATCTGAGAATGATCCTTAACCTGCCTCTTTGTGATTGATTCGGATGTATCCACAAGGAGCATCTTTTTGCCTGCTCCTGCAATCCTGTGAAGCCATGCTTTTTCAAATGGAACACCAATACTGAAATATACCTTTGCCTTTGAGAGTTCTGCCATCTGATGTGGAGCCGGTTCATACGTTGCCGGACTTTCTCCCTCTCTGACAATAATCCTTACATCGTATCTGTCACCAGCAATTTTTTTAATAAAAAAACGCTGAGGAAGTATGCTTGCAAAAATAGTACTTTTCCCATTCCCGGATTGTAAAGACTCATCCGGGCCGCATGAACAAAAAGTAAAGAAAACAACAGCCAATAAAAGCAATAATTTTTGCATAGGACTCCCCGGTAATTGATGTTTACAGTCTATTGATCTTAGAAGAATTTACAACTCATAAATCAAGCTTTTTTTGAGAAATACTTCTATTGGCAATGTACCGCTTTAAAATAAAAATCTTGATTACAAAATGCAAATGTGATTATCTGACGGTAATTGCCGCCTCTGAGTTTCAGAAATTTTGTTTTTTAAATATAGAAATGCTGAATCTATCAGATGCAGCTGCCTCTATGTAAAATTAAAAATTTGATTTCAGGATATTACATAGAAATACATTAATTATGGAGATTTTCATGTCTGATATAAGATACGATAACAGGGTAGCAGTTGTTACAGGAGCAGGTTCCGGAATAGGAAGAGCATATGCTCTGGAGCTTGCGGCAAGAGGAGCCTCTGTAGTAGTCAATGATCTCGGTTGTGATGTTTCGGGTGACGGAGAGGATTCCTCATTCGCAGACAGTGTTGCAGATGAAATAGTATCTGCCGGAGGTAAAGCTGTTGCAAACTATGATGATGTTGCCACAACCTCGGGCGGAGAATCAATTATCAGAACAGCTGTTGACTCTTTTGGATCAGTGGATATTCTCGTAAACAATGCAGGTATAACAAGAGACCGAAGCCTTTTAAAAATTGATGAGTATGACTGGGACCGTGTTCTCGACATACACCTGAAAAGCGCATTCAACCTCACAAAACCCGCACTTGGCCATATGAAAGAAAAAACATATGGAAGAATAATCTTTACAACATCAGGTGTCGGACTGTATGGCAATTTCGGGCAAACCAACTATGCAGCAGCAAAAATGGGAATCATTGGCTTTCTTCAAACCCTTGTACAGGAAACCATGAAATATAATATCAAATGCAATGCCATTGCGCCTCTGGCAGCGACGAGAATGACAAAACAGCTTTTTCCTGAGAATGTAGCGTCAGTCCTTAAACCCGAAAATGTTGCAGCACTGGGCCTCTACCTTGCTTCAGAAGAGAATGAAGAAACCGGTTGTATTTTCAATGCAGCAGGGGGATGGTATAGCCGCGTTGAAGTTGTCTGCTATGAAGGAATGGTAATTGGAAACGGAAAATCAGCAGTAACACCAGAAGAGATAAAAAAGAACTGGGAGAAAATTAACTCAAAAGATAATGGAAAACATCTCAATAATCTCAATGAGAGTTTTCAACATCTGGCGTCTCTTTTTTGATTTAAGTTATGTTATATCAATGAATGAAGTCCGCCATGCATTGGCGAAAACAGAATATATAACGTATACAAACAACAAAAATACGATCAACAAACAAAAATAGAGGGTGCTAAAAGCACCCTCATTTTATGTGAGAAGGGGTATGATCTTGGAAACGTTACTTATAGCTAACAACTTCTTTATATGCTTTAAGATCTGTATAAATCTCTTCTTTTAATGGATTGCGTTTGGTTTTTATCAACTTATAAATGTAGAAGATAAAAATTGCCACATTCACAAGCAAGGCAAGAAAGCTTGCAGTAAATAGAGCTTTGGGATTATGGGATGATTTAACTGCCCATTGTGATGTATCAGCAAATGCCGGGTAACTCATTGCAAACATACACCAGATTGCCAAAGTCTGGGCTCTGTGCTGAAGCCATGCACCTTTTTGGATTACAAAGGCTGCAATAGTACATGAAAGCAGAAGTGCTGCACCATTATAAAATGAACGGTCTGGAAGACAATTATATACATATGCAAAGTTCCAAATATCATATGCTATGATCCATGTCCAGAGCTGATCCGGCCAAAGCATATCCTTTGATTTCTTTTTGCTTACAAAAATACCCATCCAACCAGTAATTGTTATAATGTTAAGAATACCAGCAATACCATTCATGATATTCCATGATCCACCAATTATCATCATTCCATCATGCATTCCATTAAAACCGGAACACTGAAAATCTCGGATTACCGCTTCCATGATGTTTATCGCAAGAATTGCAGGCGGAAACATGAGAATGTATTTATTGTCTGACCATCCTTTAATATATCGCAAAGCCATAAAACCAACAACACCTGCAAGTGAAGAATATACTTTTGCCCAATGGAACCAGTCACCCATTGTGGTTCCTTCACATGCTGTTTTTGGCCAAAGCACAAATGTTAAAATTACAGGCAAAACAATATAGGTAAAGATTGACAAATATTTGCTTCTGCGGGTTATTTCATTTATGATTATCAAACCCGCAAGAGCAGCAAGCCACATAAGCCATGTAGAGCCGGGAATGGATTCAAAAAAGAACATATTATCTACTCCGTTATTTTTGTTTTTTTTGACTACTAAAGCAGTCATTTAATATTCATGATACTTTATTAAAAGTACTTAGTACTATTGAGTGATTCAGATGATTGACAAGCCATTCCCTGTCAGTCATAAAATCCTCAATCATTTTTCAACTTGTCATTTAACCTTATATTCACACTGACTACAGGCTGCTTGTAAAAATGACAATTCTCTCTAAATATTTTAATTATTCTACGCTTCTCTTGTTTCATAATAATCTAACAGATTGTTATGAAAACAGCGGAGTGAACGTTCATTCCATAATCCTTTTCCCTTTCGGGACTATTTTTGTCAAGATATTTTATTGAAAAAAAATAATTTTAAAATAAAAAACAGATCCCATCCACCCTGTCGGGATGGATGGGATAGTCTTATTTTTTTTCAGGAAGTATTTTATGAAGAAAACTTAAGCAGTTTTATCTGCTTTCAGCAGGAGTTTTTGAGCATTTTCAAATATATTCCTGGATGAATCCGCCAAATCTTTTATTTCTTTTACCATATTACTTACTATCTCTGTCATGCTTTCCAGTGAGTTACCAGCATTCTCCAGGGCATTCTTTTGTTCGTCTGTACCTTCCCCTATGTTTTTTGCAAGGACCAGGTTTTCTTTCATTTGCTTTAAAATAGATGAAAGAAAATCCTCTTCAATGAATATTGAATCCTGCAGTTCTTTTATTCTCTCTGAATTTATCGCTATCTCTTCTATCATATTTTTAATAACATGAGCCAGATCATTGATCACATGGACTCCATCATTTGTTATTTTCTTGTTAAGTGACAATTCTTGATTTATATCATGAATACTCTGGCCTGTAAGAACAGCGAGTTTGCCTATTTCATCTGCTACGATAGCAAATCCTCTACCATGCTCACCTGCCCTTGCTGCTTCAATACTCGCGTTAAGAGAAAGCAGATTAATTTTATCTGCAATATCTGTTATAATGGATATTGTATCGATAATTTTTTCACTTTGCTCGGAAATGATATATACACTGCTTTCAACTTCAGTAAGTTTCCCTTTTGATATTGAAGCACTCGATGAAATTGTTTTCATGCTTGAATTCGCTGAATTTAAATTTTCAAGTGTAGTTGCTTTTATAATTTTGAATTCATTGATGATCTGATCCATCTTCAGGTTTGCATTTACCTGGGATGTTGTTGCATCATTTATTGCTTCAGATGATCCCCTGAGTTCTTCCAGTATTGCGGAAATTTCTTCAAAATTAGCAGCCTGACCCTGCATCTTGTCATTAAAATTTATTACAAGCTTATCCTGTACGCCTAATTCTTCAAGGAGAAGATTCATCCTGTTTTTTATTTCAAGATTTATATTCTCCATGTGGCAGATATGTTCATCTATATCTTTTTTTTGCAGACTGATTTGATCAATAAACCTGTTTATAATCCTTATTAGCCAGTAGGAAATAAATACAATTATTGCTGTTGAAACAATAAAGAATATTTCTTTAGTCATTATTACACCATTAAAGATTTCACCATTTACAAAGAAATTTTTAAATGTGTATTTTGCTCCATTCTCAACAGCAATCAATACAAAAACTATCCATGCAGTTATGGAAAACGCTGATATAACCAGCAGCAGTCTTTCCTTTAAAAAGAAAAGTGAGAGTACTATCATTATTACAAGTAGAATGGATGAGTTGTATGACTGAAGTGCAAATGTCCAGTTAAATTTCAGGGCATATCTTATTTTAGCAAGGATAGGAATTGAAACTGATATAAATGTTAATATCCAAATCAGTATATTGGAATCTTTCTGTTTTTTTTTGAGCTATATATCATATATGACAGTAGAACGCAAATTACACCCAATGCAATATTTGGCGCTATTTCCAGAATGTGGACCTGGCTGATAAACTGAAACAGAATTCCAATAAACAATGTCAAGCTAAAACAGATAAGGTAAGTCAGGGATGTTTTTATCTGCAGTGACTCTCTGGCTGTATATTTTTTATTCATATTATCCTCATATCATTTTACACATATTTGAACATTCATTCAAATATCGAATTTTACCTGGCATTGTGCCATTTGTTTTTTCCAATGAGCTACACATTGTTCTGTAACTCATTTTAGGGTACCTCTAAAAATCAGGAGTTTCATTAATATTATAAATGAAAACTCCTGATTTTATCAGATGTTGTACCCACAAGGGAACGTCCAAATATTAATTTATCGAGGTTCCCTTTATATTTTATTTGATCCAGTTCCTGATCATGCTCTGAACCTCTATTGGTTTATCAAGCATTACCCAGTGTCCTGCATCAAGTTCAAGAATTTTGCAACCTTCCTTTTTGCCGAGTTTTTCAAGGAACGATTGAGAATGAAACATTGTTGGTTTATTTTTACCATACATGAAAAGCATTGGGCACTCAGGATCTATGTCAATTGTACCCTGAGGTTTACGTGTTAAAATAGCTTTCCATCTGAGGTGATATGCATAATTCATTCCTGAATGTATAAGATTTATATCAGATCTTACATTCAGTTTTTTTGCCATCCACCTTGTCATTCCATCTCCGAGTTTCCCGCCGATATGCCATGCAAGAGCAAGAAACAATTGATAACCAGCAGCAAAAAGTTTCATGGGCAGAGGAAGTTTCATCTCTTTTGAGTTTGCATCTGCAACATCAAGTCCTATTACTCTGGATACTTTTTCTTTGTTCAGCATGTAATACTGATAGCCAAAAACACATCCCCAGTCATGAAGGAGCAAAATGACTTTTTTATCCGGACTGACTGCATTGATTATTTTATCAAAAATTTCAACTTCTTCCTGAAGAGTATATAGCCTTCTGGATTTATTGATGTCAAAGCCTGGAAGTGTGAATCTTACACATCTGTAATCCTTTTTAAGTTCTTCAACCATATCATCCCATAATCGATAGGTATCTGGCCATCCATGGATCATTACAATTGTTTCTTCACCTTTCCCTTCTATAAGGACATCTACATCTTCTACGACCATGACTTTTCTCATTTTTTCCTCTTGACAATCCATCAAATAATTAGTGTAAATACTATTTCCGCTCAGAAAAAACCAGGAACGGAAATAGTAATTATTTTTTTTCTAATATATTTACGTAATATATTAAAGTTTCATACTTGAACAGTGTGGATCTCAATCAAAATGCACGGCAATGCTTGGGATTGAGATCTTCACTTGTTTAAGATTTCAGGAATATCATAGTAACACCAGCTCTGACACTCCATCCTTCAGGATCAATCTCAGCTGATTTATAATAATAGTTTGCACCGATTTTCAGCTGTAAAATCTGAGGCCCTACTATAACCACCTGTGAAAGAATTGCAGAAAATGGAACTGACCATTCTTCACTTTCCCAGTTATATTTAGCTTCACTCGTAAAAGACAGACTTGTTCCAGTAGTTGGTGTTGTTACGATAAAGAAAGGTTGAATAAATGTCTGATTGATATCCTCCATTTCTTCCTGTTTTGATGCGATAGGAATATTGATATCTTTATCTTCTCCACCGTCAGCAAAAGACCATACATGATTTGTAAGAAAACCATAAGTACACCATCCGTCCTGCCTTACAACAGCTGCTGTTGGGCCAGCGCCCCACTTGTTTGTTGAAACCTCAAGAAGTTGATCATCACCAGTTGGAAGATTAAAAATTGCTCCAACCCCCCAGAGAAATCCTGCCATAGGTTTTGAAGGAGTAATAAACATACTTTCCTGCATATCAGTGAGTCCGCCCTGATTTCCGCCTTTGTTAAGCTTAAACTCAGTCATTGCAACCGGTGAAGCTGGAACACCAGTATAAATTGGAAGTGTTGTTGATTCAGGAGCAAGATCCTTCTGGTAAGCAAAATGAATGAGAGTTCTTGAAACAAAGTTCCAGTCTTCATTGATTGTTACAGGAAGTACCGGCTTTAGTGAAACCACATCCATATCTCCCTTGTAAGGGCCAACGTCAGTGTAGTGATTGTATTCAATTGGAAGAACTGACATTGCACAGATTGGGTTTGCAATCTTTTTTGATGCTTCGATTCGTTTCATCATTTTCTCGTCAATAGAGAAGCCAGGCAGTGCTGATACTGCAATAAAGCAAGCTATGCTACAGAATAGTACTAAATTCTTTTTCATAAATATCTCCATACTTTTGAATAATTCTCAGGTATAATTTTAGAAATTACCCTGAAATCTTAAAAGAACAGGCTGATATTTATACCGCTCTGTTCTTTGATTAAATCTTCCGGTTTGTCTTTTATAGAAAATTTATTTTTCAGTATTCCATGAATATAAATGCTGAAATACTGCTGAAACTAATGAACCTCCTTAAAAAATATTATTTTTGCATGAAGTAATTGAAACGGATATATCTCTAATTTTATTACAAGACCACCGAATGAATATTCACTCCGCATAACCTTTAAAAAAAGAGGTGATCCGCAGGAATGAACATTCACTCCATGTCACCTAAAAATAAAAGATGCATATGCATCAAATTCATTAAATTTTTTAAACATTCGCTGTCAAGATTTTTTATCAAGAATGTTACAAAAAATCCGATTACAACCCATTTTAACAGGCTATAATTTCCTTAATATTAAATTCTTTTCCACCTAATATATCTCTGTCTACGCTTCCGCAATTTGGACACCCTTCCCTGTTTTGCAGGAGATTATAAACAGTGTTACAGCTTTTACAAATACCATTTCCCGGAAGAATTTCAATGTTTAGCTTTGTATCCTCCAGTATTGTGCCGTCAACTGCAGCAGGATAACAGGCTTCAATATACCTGGGAACCATTGATGACAGTTCTCCAATTTGAAGAACAAGAGTATCAATTTTTGTCAGATTATTTTTTTCAGCAAATTTTTCTACATTTTTTACAACTTCGATTACAACTCCCAGTTCATGCATTTTTTCCTCCTGATTTTGTGTTTAAAGAAAGAGGGGAACTGTATGTTCCCCTCTTTCTTTAAATTGGTCTGACACATTTTATTTGGGGATGTTTTTATCTTCGTATAACAGACTGTAGATTTGTTTTTGTTTTTTTAAAAACAATTCTAAGCCTGCGTTTAAGCGCAAATTTTAAAACTGTCTTTTTAAGGTCTTTGAAATCAACACCTACGCTATCATATTTTCTATCGAGTGTAATTGCATCGAATTTACATTTCATGGTGCATGCACCACATCCAACACATAAAAACTGGTCAACTACAACAGCGCCACATCCAAGACAACGTTCGGTTTCTTTTTTGACCTGTTCTTCAGTAAATGTTCCGCGAGAATCCTTAAAACTTTCTTTTGTATTATCATTTCTCAAGTGAGGAGGTCTCTGTCTTGGGAGACGATCGAAACCTGCCAAATCCAGATTTTCCTTATCGAGTGGCCTGTAATCTCTTTTCGTTCGTCCAAGAACAAGACTTTGGCCCGGATGAACAAAACGATGTAATGAAATTGCACCTTCTTTGCCAAGCGCAATTGCATCAATAGCAAATTTAGGACCTGTTAAAGCATCACCACCAGCAAAAACATCTGATTCACCCGTCTGAAAAGTATTGGGATCCACGATAATAGTATTATCAGGGTTAAGTTTAATATTACTTCCTTCAATGAGATTGCCCCAATCGATTGCCTGTCCAGCAGAAATCAGGACATAATCTGCATCAATAATCTCGGTTAAATTTTCATCATAAACCGGATTAAATTTACCGTTTTCATCAATAGCAGAAATACATCTCTTAATTTCCAGTCCTTTAACCTTATTGTTTTCAGTTATTATTCTTTTAATACCCCAGGAATTATTGATTTTAATATTCTCTTCTTCTGCTTCTTCAATTTCTTCATCAAGAGCAGGCATTTGTTCATGAGTTTCCAGGCAGTAGATGTCTACAGAATCTGCCCCAATTCTTGCAGCAGTTCTTGCAACATCAATGGCAACATTACCGCCTCCGATTACTGCAACTTTCCCTTTAAGCTCTATATCTTTTCCGAGGCTTACATCTCTCAAAAATTCAACTCCGGCTATTACACCTTCAGCATTTTCTCCTTCTATTCCGAGTTTTCTGCCAGCCTGAGCACCAATAGCAATATAAAAAGCTTCGAATCCCTGTTTTCTTAGATCATTAAGAGAAATATCTTTCCCAACTTCAATTCCGGTTTTGAACTCAACTCCCATTTCCTTAACTATGTCTATTTCAGCATTAACAACATCTTTTTCGAGCCTGAAAGAGGGAATTCCAAGTGTCAGCATACCTCCAAGCTTTTTCTGCTTTTCAAAAACTGTTACATTGTAACCATCAATAGCAAGATAGAAAGCACATGACAGCCCGGCTGGCCCTGCTCCGACAATAGCTATCTTTTTGCCGTATTCATGCCGTTTGTTGGGAATAAAACGTGTTTCAGCATTAAGATCCTGTTCTGCAATGAATTTTTTAATATCATCAATTGCTATTGGATCATCAATATCTGCCCTTGTACATGCGGATTCACATTTCCTGGGACAGATACGACCGCATACAGCAGGGAAAGGGTTTTCATGTTTGATCAGTTCAAGGGCGTCTGTATACCTGCCCTGTGAAGCCAGTTTAATATATCCCTGAACTGCAATATGAGCTGGGCATTCAGCCTTACAGGGACTTGTTCCAGTATCCATCACAACCTTTCTGTTGGTTCTGTATTCCGGATTCCACTTATCTGGTCCCCACTCCGTGTCATATGGAAGATCTCTTTTCTTTTCGATAACAGGTTCTTTAGTGCACAGTTTTAATCCCAGCTGAAGAGCGTTTACCGGACAATTTTCGACACATTCTCCACAGGCAACACATTTATCCCTGTCGACCTCAGCAACATAATTAGAACGTACCATATCTGAATTCAAAAACATTTCTGCTGTTCTCAGAGAAAAACATGAACAGCCGCAACAATTACAAATAGCATGTGTTTTCCCGGGCCCGTCTGTATTCGGGACCTGATGCATCAATCCATTTTCTTCAGCTTTTCTGATAATTTCAAAGGCTTCTTCACGGGTTATCTTTCTGCCTCTTCCGGTTCGGATATAGTATTCTGCTGCATGACCAAGCTGAATACACATATCTTCTTTCAGGTGGCCGCACCCTTCTCCCATTGCCTCTCGTGCAGTACGGCATGCACAATCAGAAACAGAGAACAACTCGTTTTCGTTGAGATATTTCGAGACCTCTTCATAGGATGCTCTTCTTGTCTCTCCTTCTATTGCTTTTTCTATGGGGATAACACGCATTAGCCCGGTTCCCACTGGAAAATTCCCTGCAGTCCTTGGGCCTCTAACTCTTCCGTATGCTTCAAAAGACTCGGCAATCTGAGGATATTTTTTAACATTATCGAGATTGTTTGCCATCATTTCCATAACGCCCGGAATCCAGGTTTCAAGCCAGTATTTGTCAGCTCCGTCAATACAGTTGACAAAACATACACCAGCCATTGCCAGTTCCCACAGCAAATCAGATGTTTCTTCAACGGATTTACCGCACATAGGAGCCACATCTTCAGCACTCCGGGGGTCTCTCAGTTCAAGGCATAATCCTGCATCTGCCATTTCTTTTGAAACAACCGGCTCCAGAATCATATACTCCGGATCTTCCGGTTTTATCCCGTTTTTTGAACCTGCCTTAATTCCGTGTACTTGATTTGCAAGTTCCAAGACTCTTTCGTTTACCATGTAAATAGTCTCCTAAAATTAAGTTTGATTTGAGCTATTATTGGTTCCAATTCCGGACTTCTGTCCTAAGCCAGTCAGTCCATTCATCGATCCCTTCACCGGTTTTTGCTGAAACCGGTATGACCTTGATTTTCGGATTCAATTTTTTTGCATATTTTATAACAGCTTCCAAATCAAATTCAAAGTAATCAAGCATATCAATTTTGTTAATTAGTAAGAGATCAACAATCGAAAACATTAAAGGATATTTTAATGGTTTATCATCGCCTTCCGGTACGCTTAAAATCATAACATTTTTTGCTGATCCAGTATCAAATTCAGCCGGACATACCAGATTGCCTACATTTTCCAATATAACCAGTTCAATACCATCCGTACCAAGACCATACAATCCTTGTTTGGTCATTCCAGCATCAAGATGGCACATCCCTCCGGTATGGAGTTGTATAACTTTTGTACCGGTTTTTGAGATTGATTTTGCATCAACATCTGAGTCAATATCCGCTTCCATGACTCCTATGCGCATCTCATCCTTAAGTTTTTCGATAGTCTGTATAATTGTTGTTGTTTTACCTGAACCCGGAGAAGACATCAGGTTCAGTAAAAATGTTTTGTTTCTTTTTAATTCTTCTCTGAGTAATTCAGCCTGTTGATCATTATCTTTAAAAACACTTTGCATGATCTCCATAACTTTAAATGCCTTCATATCATATCCTCGATTTTTCAAAATTATTGCAGAATCACTAATCTCGATAGATACAGCCAAAATTAAATTCACAGATAAAATGATCCGGACAAGTTCTGAATTGTTTTCAGCTAACGTTATAACCAGTTCGTTCATTAAAAGTAACTGTGAATTTACTACCCCCAAATATAAATAAAAATGTATTAAATCATCAGGTATGATATTTTTATATGTTTGCCAGCAAATACATTATTAGAATTCATCCAGGCAGATCCGATTGTTTGAATTAACCTGATCCATATTCCATTGAAATTTATTTCATTTTCACTGAAATATATACACCCAGCATGGAATTAAATTGGTTCCAGTGAAGAACGGAATCAATTTTGTTAAACCAATAACCTCCTTTCCGTTAATCTCTCTGACTTTAAAATTTTAAAAAACTGTATTCATGGAAGCCAATATTCACTTCCATGAATAAACAAAATAAATAAAACTCTCTTCAATAATCATGCAACAGAATGAATATTCACTCCGTAAAACCAATAAAATTTTATATACTTCAAGTGTCAAGATTTTTAATTGGAAAAAACAAAAAATATCGGTAACGAATCTGAACCTTTTTCAGATCAGTAAATATGCCTGTATAAAATAATTGATTATCTTATACAGGCATGAATTTGATTTTGAACAAAAACGGGTTGCAAATAATTCCAATCACTATCAGTCTAGCATTCAATGAAATAAAAATATTAAAGGATGTTCAATTATGAAAATTAAAACTATCTTAATTGTCTTTCTGTCTGGATTTTTTGTTTCTGTTGGATGCAATAGTTTTAGCGGTGGATCTTTCATTAAGACAGGTAAAAATGAGTATAAACAAAACAAGGAAACTGTTTGTACTTTTGACGTTCTGGAGGACATTCCAGGCCAGGAATATGAAGTTATTGGAACAATAAAAGATATTCACAGAGGAATTTTACCTGTAACAACAATATCACAATTCAGAAAAGCTGTCAGCCCGATAGTCTGCGAAAATGGTGGTGATGCTGTTATAGCAATAAGAAGTAAAGGGATTATATATTTTAATGAATTGTATACTGATGGTATAGTTATTAAGTATAAAAATGCGGATTCCAATAAATATTAAATAATTCTGATTTGTTTAATTATAAGATTTTTGAAATGATTATCTGCACTAAAACATTATATAGTTAGAATGCTTTAGTGCAGATAAAAAAATTCTGTATCTTCTGAGTTTTTATTTAGCCCTGATTCCTTCCCAGAAGAATTCGAAAAGAGTGTCAATAAATTCTTCTGTAATCTCAATAGCATTGTTGGTATAGAGATAGTGAAGCTGTTTGATAACCCCCCACATGTATAGTGCAACTGTATCATATGTGACTTCCCTTATTGAATTATCTGAAATACCCCGTGCAATCAGTTTATGTAAATGGATGTTCCTGGTACGGTTTTCCTCAATAATTTCCGGTTTAATAAAAGGAGAAGCAAGATATTGAGCAATAAATGCTCCTTTGTACTCATTATGAACAAAATAATTCAGCATATTTCTGTACTTTATATAGAACTCATCCTTAACACTCACTCCTTCAGGGATATTGGATATAGTTGCTTCATGAAATTCCTTCATAATAATCGAGAATAACTCATTAAAAATAGCCACTTTATTTTTAAAATATCTGTAGATTGTTCCTGCACCTACTTCGGCATCTTTAGCTATCATGGAAATTGGTGTGCCATGAAAGCCATAGAGATTAATTAATTTTAATGTTGAATTCAATATTCGCTGCTTTTTGTCAGTCTCCAACAATTTCTCCTCCCCCTGATTAACAATCAGATTATTAAAAAAAACATTGTTCTGAATGATGAATACTTTTTTCAAAAATAAATACATACACTTTTTTGTCAAGAATAGTAAAATACTTTTGAAGGAATATTCATTCAGTTGCAACAAATTATTTTTATTTTTCTAAAAAAATTTTACTATTCACAGGTGGAGATTTTTTAATCTAAATTTGTCTACGACAATAGAGTTAAAAATAATTTATTATGTTTGATTTTTAATAAAGGGAGAAATAAACTCAGATTATTCTCAGGAATCTTCTTTCTTTGATATTCCATGAAATAAAAGTTTACATGTTCTCTCAGTCATTCTTTCAGGAGATAAATCTCTTTCCGAAATAATTGCATTCATACAAAATTGTTCCACACTTCCAATAATAAGCTGCCTCATGACTGAAGGATTGACATCATCCCTAATCTGCCCCTCTCTTATTCCTTCGTTTATTATATGCAGGCAAAGATCATAATTATCCTGAAGGATCTTATATGGTTTGCTCGAATAGTAATCAGATGAATTTCTGAATTCAAACAGGATCATCTTTGAATAAATTTTGTCCCTGTTGTAGATATTAAAAAGCGTGCATATAAACTTTTCAAGCTTTCGGAACGCTCCCTCTCTTCTTTCAATCTCTTCGATCATATCTTCGCGGCAGCATTCAAGATAATCAGTAACCATCTGATACATCAAGTCCCGCTTATTTTTGAAATATTTGTAAATCAAAGCCTCATTCACGCCTGCTGTTTCAGCGATTTCAGCTATCTTGATTGCATTAAAATCCTTTTCCGAGAGCAATGATTTCAATGCCTTCATAATTTTTATTCTTCCGGGGGGGTATCCATATCCTTTACTGGTTTTTTCATTCATCAGAATGACATCCTTTTGTGAGCTTTTTTTATTTTAGACTGTTGTTTTATAGTAAAAATAAGGGAACCTCGATAAATTAATACTTAAACATTCCCTTGTGAGTACAATACCGGATAAAAAAAGGAGTTTTTATTTTCAAAATTAATGAAACTCCTTGTTTTTAGACGTACCCATAACAAATAAAAATACAGTACTGTTAAATTTGTCAAGTAATGATTAAATGATTTTACAGAACAATACATTCGCTTAAAAAACTTATATGAACAAATCCGTATCCCCAGGACATTAAATTCAATTTACGTCTGTTTATTTTAATATTTAGGGAACCTCTAAAAATTATATGTTTATAATTCCAATAAATTATAACTACTGTTA
>CAZEJW010000097.1:0-17393 GCA_964512685.1 uncultured Leptospirales bacterium
TTTCCACGTCATCTTCCTATACAGGAAACCTTGGAGGTCGTTCCGGAGCAGACCAGTTTTGTCAGACTGAATATAATACAAATTTTACTAATCTGAATAAAACAAATATACGGGCTGTTCTGTCTGTTGATGCAAATGATACAATTGCCAGCATGCCTGCAAATTATGGACTTCCGGGCAATGTTCCTGTTAAGGGATCAACCGGACTAATCATTGCAGATACATGGACAGGTCTGCTGAATGCGGGGGTAGTTCCTTTGAAAATTACAATGAGCGGGGCAGGTGCTGCTGCTTCAGACTACTGGACAGGTGCAGATATAACGGGAGGTTTTTCGGCTGATCATTGTATGAACTGGGCTTCATCTGATGGAATATACAATGGTACTCCAGGTTTAGCTTCTTCAACAAATACAGGCTGGATCAGTTCAACAGTTTATCAATGCACCAATTCTAATAAAGTTCTTTGTGCGGCATGGTGAAATCTTCTGAAACTGGTAAATCATCTCAATACAATGTGATTCCTTCCAAAGAGTCTTGCCCTGCCTGGGGATTTTCTGTGTTCATTTCTGTACCCTTTTAAAAGGGGTGAGATTATATCTGACCTGGAGTAGATTCTTCTTCCAACTGAGTCAGCCGCGTAGAATTTTTCACCATGGTTTATTTCAATGATGAATTCAGGTTTTATGTATTCCCTGTTGTAATCCGTAAAAAAATCAATTGTTTTTACTGTTTCTTCATCCAGATCGATCCATAAGGTGTCGGGTTTTTCAGAATGAATTATGCTGAAACCTGATGTGGTATGTGTTGTACACGTTCTGAAGGGAAGTATGAACCAGGAGCGGTTTCTTCTGAAGGTAATCCATTTGTATGGCCTGGTAGACAGCTTTACTTCATTTTCGATAGTTTTTTGTTCAGGATAGTGGATGATTGATTTTTGATCATGGTCAAGAACAGGAAAGTTTTCGAAATCTTTTTCTCTCTGTTTTTGGATCTTGTCTAAAATTGAATATATCAGATCAAAATTAATCCCTTCGGTAATGTGCTTTCTGTGGTAATTGACAATCATGGAATGGAGCTTTTTCAGGAGTTCATTTCCATGAATTGTATTGAATCCTGAATAAACAGACATAAGAATTTCAATATCATGCTTCAGGTGTGTTATAAGTTCGTTGAATTCAATGTATTCGGATTCAAGAGCGTCTGCTGATTTACGGACGGATATTTGGAGGCTGTCAATTTTTGACAAAGTTGAATTCCAGAATTCACTGTATTCAGTATAGCTTGGGTTTTTCGGTTGTTTTAAGTGTGAGTGCATAACCTTAAATATTGTTAAAATCCATTTTTATTGCATGTTATGTAATTATTGACTGTCAAATGTTACAAACATGTTAATTTTACCCGTTTAACCGGGGGTGGAGCAAATATACTTCAAATAAAATTGTTGACACAGCAACTGTTTTTAACGTATTAAACATTAATTATTTATAAACATATTTTGTTAGTGTTGTAATATAGTAAATTTTTTTTTTATAAAGTCAATTAATCTTTTGTTATTCGTTTTTTTGAAATTATTCATCATCCTTTCCTGTGACAATACAGGTTTTGATCAATGATAGTGTGATTTAAGATAATTTCTATGATTGTTTAATATTATGTCATTTTAGAATAATAATTGCTATATTACTTGACTTTAGCATCAGTACTTTTATTTTTTGTTCTCAATAATTATGGGGAAAATTACCCTTTTTTCAAGGATGCGTTAGATGATTGGTAAACAGATAAGAATGGAAAGAATTATAAACAGAAATACCGGCAGGATGATTGTTGTGCCAATGGATCATGGTGTAACAGTGGGTCCAATACCCGGCCTGGTCAATCTTCCTGATACTATTGATAAGATTGCAAGGGGCGGAGCAAATGCAATACTCATGCACAAGGGACTTGTAGCAAGAGGGCATCGCCATTCAGGTGAGGATATTGGCCTGATTGTTCATCTCTCAGCCAGTACTGTGCTGGCTCCTGATGCAAATGCAAAGACCCTGGTTTGTTCTATAGAGGAAGCCATAAAACTGGGTGCTGACGGGGTGTCGATTCATGTGAATATTGGAGCAAACACTGAATCTCAGATGCTGAATGAAATGGGACTCGTCTCTGAAGAGTGCATGAGATGGGGGATGCCTCTTCTGGCAATGATGTATACAAGAGGCGAGAAAATTAAGGATGAATATGATGTAAGTGTTGTTAAACACGCAGCAAGAGTTGGTGCTGAACTCGGAGCTGATATAGTAAAGGTAAATTATACTGGTTCGCCTGAAACCTTCAGGGATGTTGTTGAAGGATGCCCTGTTCCTGTTGTTATTGCAGGTGGCGGAAAGATGGACAGTGATGAGGATATCCTGAACATGGTTAGAGGTTCTGTTGAAGTAGGTGGAGCCGGAGTTTCGATTGGAAGAAATGTTTTTCAGCACAGCGATCCGGAAGACATTGTCAGGAAAATATCACAGATAGTACATGGTGAATAAATGAAACAGTGCTGGGTATATCTTAAAGACTGGAAAAAGGATATTGTTACAGAAGCAATTGAATCCGGAGCAGATGCCATATTGACGGATGACGGGCTTGTTTCGAAAGTAAAAGAACTTGGCCTTATAGAAACCGTTTCAGGCGAGAATGGAGATTTGAAGATTCCCGGCGATGTTGAGATTTTTGAAATTACTAATAAAGATGACGAGAACAGGGTTGCAGAGGCTCTGAAGAATAAAATTGCCGTTGTACGAACAACAGACTGGGGTATAATCCCAATCGAAAATCTTATACCAACCGGTTTTGAAAAGATTTTTCTCTTTGTGAAAAATCTCGAGGAAGCCAGGCTCGCTGCCGGGATAATGGAAAAGGGTGTAGGCGGTGTTGTGCTTGAAACGGACGATCCGGCAGTGGTTTCAGAAGTGGTAGGTTTTGTTAGAAATATTGATACTGAATATTACAAACTCGATGAATTGAGTATTACCGCTGTAAAAAAAATCGGAATTGGAGACCGTGTCTGTGTTGACACATGCTCAAATCTTGATTTGGGACAGGGACTTCTTGTAGGAAATTCCAGTCAGGGTTTGTTTCTTGTTCATGCGGAAAATATTGAAAATCCCTATGTTGCACCCAGGCCTTTCAGGGTGAATGCAGGGTCTGTTCATTCCTATGTCAGGGTACCCGGTGATAAAACACGATATCTTGGGGAACTTTGCACTGGAGATCCTGTTCTTGTTACGGATTTTAAAGGGAATACATATACAGCTTTTGTCGGGCGTTCAAAAATAGAAAAAAGACCAATGCTCGTTGTATATGCTAAAGACAGTACAGGAAAAGAATATTCGGTAATACTGCAGAATGCTGAAACAATCAGATTGACCGGCATTGACGGAACTCCTCTCAGTGTGGTCGATTTGAAAGAAGGCGATAAGATTCTGGGGTATACAGAAAAAGGCGGTCGTCATTTTGGGATGGCTGTTGAAGAAACAATCAGGGAGCAGTAAAGATCTGAAAAAACTCTTTTCCGGGTTTGGAAAGTAACCCGGGGATAATTCATAAAGTCAAAACTGAAAAGTTTTATCTCAGATAGTTGTTCTTTAAATCATGTTATCAGTGGTATTCTCTTACCATCAGGTAATGGCATTTTACCCGGTCTGCTTTTTCAGCCAGTTCTTCATTGAAGATCCATCAGAGGCTGATTGATAAATATATCAGGAGCAGACTCCCTGAATAATTATTAATTTTTTTTACCAATTTAAAATTGGGCAGGGAAAATATAAACTTTTTGAGGCATATAAAACTTTTTGCATATGGTTCCAGGACTTATTTAAAGATTATACAAGGAGTAGATTATGACTGTTAAGCAGAAAATGAAATCTATGGATGGTAACAGGGCGGCAGCGCATATTGCATATGCATTTACTGAAGCTGCGGCGATCTATCCTATTACACCATCTTCCACAATGGCTGAACACGTTGATGAATGGGCTGCTCATGATAAAAAGAATATTTTTGGTGAAACTGTAAAGGTTGTTGAAATGCAGTCTGAAGCCGGTGCTGTAGCTGTACTGCATGGCGCTCTTCAGGCCGGGGCTCTGTCAACGACATTTACCGCGTCACAGGGCCTTCTCATGATGATTCCAAGTATGTATAAAATTTCAGCAGAGCTTCTTCCTGCTGTTTTTCATGTCAGTGCAAGAGCCCTCAGTACTCATGCCTTGTCGATTTTTGGCGATCACTCTGATATTTATTCTGTAAGACAAACCGGTTTTGCGATTCTTGCAAGCGGTGGAGTTCAGGAGGTAATGGATCTTGGGAGTGTTGCTCACCTTGCAGCAATAAAGTCTCAGATCCCATTTGTTCATTTCTTTGACGGATTCCGAACATCTCATGAAATTCAAAAAATCGGAGTGATTGAACACGAAGAGCTTAGAGATATTCTCGATGAGAAAGCGATTCATGATTTCAGAGCAAAATCCCTTAATCCGGAGAATCCCGTAACCAGGGGTACTGCCCAGAATCCCGATATTTATTTTCAGGGGAGGGAAGTTACAAACAGCTATTATATGGATGTTCCTGATATAGTGGAAAACTATATGCAGAAAATCAGGAATATTACAGGACGTGAATATCATCCATTCAATTACTATGGAGATCCTGAGGCTGAGGATATCATCGTTGCAATGGGTTCTGTTACGGATACTATAGCTGAAGCTGTTGATTACCTTATGGAAAGGGGCACTAAAGTCGGAATGATTGCTGTTCATCTTTACAGGCCTTTCTCAGAAAAGTATTTCATGAAGGTGCTTCCGAAAACCGTTAAGCGAATTGCTGTTCTTGACAGAACAAAAGAACCGGGTGCAAATGGCGAACCGCTTTATCTGGATATCCGGGATCTTTTTTATGGAACCAAGAACCCTCCGGTTATTGTGGGCGGCAGATATGGCCTTGGCTCAAAGGATACAACACCAACTCAGATTTTAACCGTATTTGAAAATCTCAGATATCCTGAACCAAAGAATGGCTTCACAATTGGAATCAATGATGACCTCACATTTACTTCACTTCCGGAAGGACCCCAGCTTGACACTGTCCCGGAAAGTACATTCCAGGCAAAGTTTTATGGAATTGGTTCTGACGGAACTGTTGGTGCAAACAAAAACAGTATAAAAATCATTGGCGACAATACCGACCTCTATGCTCAGGCATATTTTGCATATGACTCGAAGAAATCCGGAGGTGTAACGGTTTCGCATCTTCGTTTTGGAAAGAACAGGATTAAATCAACATATCTTATTACACATGCTGATTTTGTTGCGTGCCATGTTCCTTCATACATCGAAAAATTTGATATGTTTGAAGGAATGAAGGATGGTGGAACATTTCTTTTTAACAGCATGTGGGATGAAGAAGAGACAAAGAAACATATGCCGGACAGGATGAAAAAGTTTCTTGCCCGCCATAATATCAAGTTCTATATAATCAATGCAACAAGGATTGCAGAGGATATTGGACTCGGGAACAGAACAAACTCGATCATGCAGGCTGCGTTTTTCAAACTCTCAGGTGTTATTCCTCCTGAGGATGCAGCGCGCTATATGAAAGATGCAATCAAAAAAACATATGGCCGTAAGGGTGATGATATTGTCAATATGAACTGTGAAGCTATTGACCGTGGAATAACGGAAGTTCATCAGATATACATTCCTGAAGAGTGGAAGGAAATCAAGGTCAAGGAAAGAATTGAAAGAGAGAATGTACCGGAGTTCGTAAGAGAAATTGCAGATCCGATGAACAGGCTTGAGGGAGATTCCCTCCCGGTTAGCGCATTCAGGGATTTTGCTGATGGAACTTTCCCGGCCGGTACTACAAAATATGAAAAACGTGGTATTGCAGTCCATGTTCCTGAGTGGATATCAAAAAACTGTATTCAGTGTAATTTTTGTTCTTTTGTATGCCCCCATGCAGCAATAAGACCTTTCCTTTTAAACAAGGAAGAAGTCGCTGCAATACCTGCAGGAGTTGATCTTGTTGAAGCAAAAGGCAAAGGACTCGAGGGTCTTAAATACAGGATGGAGGTAAGTCCTCTTGATTGTACCGGATGCGGAAACTGTGTTCAGGTTTGCCCTGCCAAGGAAAAAGCTCTTGAGATGAAGACTTTTGATCAGGAACTTGCAGAGGCTGAAGTCTGGGAGCATATGGTAAACAATGTAACATATAAAACAGATCTTGTTCCCAGGGACACAGTTAAAGGCAGTCAATTCGCTCAGCCGCTGTTCGAATTTTCCGGAGCATGTGCGGGCTGCGGAGAAACTCCATATATAAAAGTAATAACTCAGCTTTTCGGCGATCAGATGATGGTTGCAAATGCAACCGGATGTTCTTCAATATTCGGGGGCTCTGCTCCAAGTACGCCATATTGTACAAATGCAAACGGGCATGGTCCTGCATGGGCAAGCTCGCTTTTTGAAGATACAGCTGAATACGGTTACGGGATGCATATTGGAGTGGAACAGATACGTAACTGGATCGAAAGTATGGCAATGGACATTATCAATGGAACCAATGCCTGCAATATTGACGGTGGACAGAAGCTCAAGAAAGCCCTTAAAAAATGGATTGACAGCAAGCAGAGCAGTGCCCTGTCAAGGCAGGCTGCTGCCGAACTGATTCCTCTTTTGGAGGAGGCTGATTTTAAACTTGCCAAGGAAATTCTCAGACTCAAGAAATTTCTTGTTAAAAAGTCACAGTGGATTATTGGCGGTGACGGATGGGCATATGATATAGGTTTCGGAGGACTTGATCATGTTCTGGCAGAGAATAATGATGTAAATATTCTTGTTCTCGATACTGAGGTTTATTCAAACACTGGTGGTCAGTCTTCGAAGTCAACACCAGCAGCAGCTGTCGCAAAGTTTGCGTCTGCCGGTAAACAGGTTCGTAAGAAAAATCTTGGGATGCTGGCAGAGTCGTATGGCTATGTGTATGTTGCTCAGGTAGCAATGGGTGCCAGCTATAACCAGTATATGCAGGCAATTATGGAAGCTGAAGCTTATCCAGGCCCTTCTCTGGTGATTGCATACTGTCCGTGTATCAATCATGGAATAAGAACGGGGATGGGATTTGCGCAGCTTGAGCAAAAAAGAGCAGTTGAATGTGGATACTGGGTTCTTTACAGGTATAATCCTCTTCTTGAGCTTGAAGGGAAAAATCCTTTTATTCTTGATTCAAAAGAGCCTGACTGGAGCAAGTTCAGGGAATTTCTGATGGGGGAGGTCAGGTATACTTCACTAAAGAAAGAGTTTCCTGAAACTGCTGAAGATCTCTATGTTACTGCAGAAAAGAATGCAAAATGGCGTTATGAGAGATATGATGTTCTTTCGAGTATTGAAGTCGATGACAACAAGCGAAAGAATTTAAAAAAAGCAGAATAATAAAAAAATATAATATTTAAATTCGCAAAGGCTGTTCTTCTTAGAACAGCCTTTTTTTATTTAGGCTTACTAACAAAATTTGTCTATTATAATCAAACTATAAAAATATTTAATGTTCTTGACATTCCGTTGACCGGAAAATAATTCTCAATATTAGATAAATGTATAATTTTCAGTATTTGTTCCTGAAATTCTTTTAAGAAATGATTCAAAAAATATTAGCCATTCACCTTAAGCTGATAGGTTAATAGAGTTTTTTCTGTAATCGGGTTTAGAAATAAACACTGATATTTTTTTAGCAGTAATTTTTAAAATGGCTGCGCGAGACCGAAAGTCGGTGTCACACAGCCATTTTAATAGTATTACAAAATTGTTTAAGGAATTATTACTGGTTTTTTATTTATTTTATTTTGCTTTTTGGATTGGAAGGCCGTAAAATTATGTAAATAAAAAATCCTTGAGTTATCTTTTTTTTTATAATAGCATCTTAGCTATTAGATATTTTAATTTTCAGGGAGTCGATATGCAACAGATCAGATTACATGGAAGAGGTGGTCAGGGAGCTGTTACTTCTGCTGAATTGATTGCAATAGCTGCAATCAACAGAGGCAAGTTCGCTCAGGCATTCCCGAGTTTTGGACCTGAAAGAAGAGGTGCCCCTGTAGTCGCTTTTTCCAGGATTGATGAAAAGAAAATCAGCATCAGAGCCAAGGTATACAGACCGGATATAGTGATTGTTCTTGATCCGGGTCTTCTCTCTCTCATAGATCCCACTGACGGGATGAGTGATGAAGGGATGCTTGTTGTGAATACCAAGAAAAGTCCTGATGAATTGATTGAAAAGTTTGGGTTTACATGCGGAATAACGACAATCAATGCCAACAAAATAGCCAATGAAGAGCTAGGAAGGCCAATTGTCAATACCTGTATGCTTGGATCTTTTATTAAGGCAACCGGTATCCTGGATCTTGAGGATATTGAAACACCGGTTTTAGAAAGATTCGGAGACAAGCTTGGTCCCAGAAATGTCAAGGCTCTGAAAAGAGCTTATGAAGAAGCCGTGAGCAAGAGGTGATACCGTGGCAAAACCAATGGAAGAAATAAAGTGGCAGGAAATCGAAAAAGGTGCAATTGTAACAGAGGTTGGTAATGCAACAGAATATCACACCGGGTCATGGAGATCTTCACGCCCTGTTGTAACAGCCAATCAGTGTATAAAATGCGGTGTTTGCTGGATATATTGTCCTGATGCGGCTATCGTTCAGGCTCCGGAAGGACACTTTGAAGCTAATCTTACTTACTGCAAGGGTTGTGGTATATGTGTGAAGGAATGCCCTGTAGGTTGTATAGAAATGATCCTTGAAGAGGAGGAATAGTATGAAAAGTGGACGACATGGCATAGAAGTATCAATAGCCATTGCCGAAGCGGTAGCACAGGCAGATGCAGACGTAATCGCAGCTTACCCTATAACACCGCAGACTCATATAGTGGAACATCTTTCGGAAATAGTTGCAGATGGGGAACTTGATGCCGAATTTGTACCTGTTGAAAGTGAACACTCTGCTATGAGTGTTTGCTGCGGATCATCCGCAGTTGGGGCCAGAACGTTTACCAGTACTGCCTCACAGGGCCTTGCTCTTATGTCTGAAATTTTCTTTATTGCTTCAGCAATGAGACTGCCAATGGTTATGGCGCTTGCGAACAGGTCTTTATCTTCGCCCCTGTCTATCTGGAATGACCATACTGATGTAATGATGGTTCGGGACGGCGGGTGGATTCATGTATTTGCCGAAAGTGGACAGGAAGCCTATGATCTTACTTTCTGGGCTTTTCGTGTTTCTGAAGATCCTGAGGTTATGCTGCCGGTTGCAGTTAACATTGACGGATTTATCCTTACTCATATGATAGAACCTATTGAGTTTCTCGATACAGAGACCGTCCGTTCTTATATCCCGCCTTTTGAGATCAAGAATGCTCTTCATCCTGATCACCCTGTTTCTATGGGATGTTTTGCAATGCCTGAATTATATACTGAAACACAGTATGCCCGATCAGAAGCGATGACAGACTCAATGCCTGTTATCAAAAAGGCATGGGAGGAATGGGAAAAGGTGTCAGGCAGAAGCTATCATCCTGTTGAGACGTACATGGCTGATGATGCAGATTATTGTATTGTTACCTGCGGATCATATGGAGAGACCGTTATGGAGGTCGTTGACGATCTTCGTAAGGAGGGAGAAAAGGTTGGTGTTATAAAAATCAGGCTGTGGAGGCCTTTCCCTCATGATGATTTTTGTCAGGCAAGTCTCGGTAAAAAGGCACTGATTGTAATAGACAGGGCCATATCCTTTGGCGGACCCGGAGGTCCGGTTGCCAGCGAAATCAGATCGACCCTTTACCAGAAGGATGGAGCTCCGGCTGTTGTTAATTATATCGCCGGACTTGCAGGAAGAGATATGTCAAGGAAGGATTTTTATAACTTGATCAAAGAGGGCAGAAGTAAGGCTGATAGTGGCGAAACGACCGGCTTTACTGTCTGGGGCCTCAGGGAATAAGGAGTTTTTTATATGGATAAATACAATGTTTTCGCTCCACGCCTTGTAGAAAAAAAAGAATATTTCACTTCCGGTCACAGGGCATGCCAGGGTTGTGCTGAAGCTCTTGCTGTAAGGCTTGTCATGAAGGCGCTTGGAAGAGATACTATAGTAGCAATGTCAACCGGTTGTATGGAAATTATTTCATCTCCGCTTCCGCTTACCGCATGGGAGGTACCCTGGATTCATAATGCTTTTGAAAATTCATCAGCAGTTATTTCAGGATGTGAAACAGGGATGAAGGCTCTTATGAGAAAAGGGAAACTCCCTTATAAAAAGATAAACTATGTTGCAATGGGCGGTGATGGTGCAACAGCTGATATTGGAATGGGACAGCTTTCAGGTGCTCTTGAACGGGGGCATGATATGGTTTATTTCTGTTATGACAATGAAGCATATATGAATACAGGTATTCAGCGATCGAGTTCCACTCCTTATGGAGCAAGCACAACAACCAGTCCGGCAGGCAGATGCAGCAGTGGACAGAGCACAAAGAAAAAAAACATGCCTCAGATTGCAGTAGCTCACAATATACCTTATGTGGCAACAGCGTGTCCGAGCTATCCGTTTGATCTCATGGAGAAGGTGAAAAAGGCTGCAGAAATGCCAGGTGCAGCGTATGTTCATATACTTTCGGTTTGTCCAACAGGCTGGAGAATACCTATTGATGAAAGTATCAAATACGGCAGGCTTGCTGTTGAAGCAGGAGTCTTTCCTCTTTACGAAGTTGTCAATGGCAATTATAACATGACATATGTTCCTGAAGAGCTGAGACCGGTAACGACCTATCTGAAAGGTCAGGGCAGATTTAGACATCTCACAGAGAATGAAATAAATTTCATTCAACAGGATGTAAATGATGATTATGAGAAACTTTTGAAAAGATGTGAGGTTGTTTGATATGGATATCGATACAGCAAAGATTGATGATATAATATCGCGTTATGATAAATCTGAAGAATCTCTTCTTGCAATCATTCAGGAAATGCAGAGGGAATTTAACTATGTGCCGGAGGAAGGTCTGCGAAAACTCAGTGAGGCTTTTGATGTGCCTGAGAGCCGGGTTTATTCAATGGGTACTTTTTATCAGGCTCTTTCTCTGGAACCAAGAGGAAAATATACCATTAAGGTATGCATGGGGACTGCGTGTCACCTGAAAGGAGCTCCTTTGATTCTGGAGACTCTCGAAAGGGAACTCTATATAAACAGAGGGGCTACGACATCAGATAAGCTCTACACTCTTGAATCTGTTAACTGTGTTGGAGCCTGTGCAATGGCACCGGTTGTTGTGATCAATGATGATTATCACGGTCATCTGAGTTCATCAAAGATCAGCAATGTCGTTAAAAAGTATAAATAAAGGGATGTGCAGATGGAATCCATAACTTCTATTCAGTCGTATGAAACATACAGGGATAAGCTGAAGTCTTCGGTAAAAGCAGATCAGACATCTGTACTCATCTGCTTTGGTACCAGCTGTCAGGCTAACGGAGCCAGAGAGGTGGCTGAGGAATTTAAAAAAATATTTCAGGAACAAAATATAAAAGTCAATGTTGATCTGGGCTTCAAGACAACAGGATGTCATGGCTATTGTGAGAACGGACCTCTTGTAATGATAAAGCCCAGGGACATTCTCTATCTAAGGGTAAAGCCAAAGGATGTTGATGAGATTGTTCTGAAATCGATAAAGGGAGATGAACTTGTTGATCGTCTGCTTTATAAGGATATCAATACAAAAGAGACTATTGCAAAATATCATGAAATTCCTTTTTATCAGCATCAGCAGAAGATAGCGCTCAGGAATATCGGTGAGATAGATCCGGCGGATATAGATGATTATATAAGAAATGACGGATACTCGGGTCTAATGAAGGCACTTCAGATGAAACCGGAGGATATTATATCTGAAGTGGAGAAATCCGGTCTCCGGGGCAGAGGGGGCGGGGGATTTCCTGCCGGCAGAAAATGGCGTTCATGTCTTGCTGTTGATGAAGATGTCAGATACGTTATATGTAATGGTGATGAAGGAGATCCGGGCGCATTCATGGACAGATCCATTATGGAAGGAGATCCTCATACCGTAATCGAGGGAATGATGATCGGAGCTCTGGCGATCGGTTCGGCCCAGGGATATATTTACGTAAGGGATGAATATCCACTTGCAGTAAAAAATCTTCAGATCGCAATAGAGCAGGCCAGAGAAATGGGATTTCTCGGAAAGAATATTATGAACACGGGTTTTGATTTTGATGTAAAAATCAGCCGTGGTGGCGGAGCATTTGTTTGCGGTGAATCATCAGCTTTGATGAAATCAGTGTCAGGACGAATTGGTGAGCCGCGCGCTAAATATATCAGGTCTACAGAAAAGGGCCTCTATGACAAGCCGACAGTTCTCAATAACGTTGAGACATGGGCCAATGTGCCTGTTATCATGCTGAATGGCGGAGACTGGTATGGTTCAATGGGAACAGAGGGATCCAAGGGAACAAAGGTGTTCTCTCTTGTCGGAAAGGTTAACAATACCGGACTTGTTGAAGTTCCAATGGGGATAACTCTTCGTGAAATAATCTTTGATATTGGCGGTGGAATTCTCAACGGCAGGAAGTTCAAGGCTGTTCAGACAGGGGGTCCGTCAGGCGGATGTATCCCCGAAAATCTTCTTGATCTTCAGGTTGATTTTGACAATCTCACAGAAGCGGGATCTATGATGGGCTCGGGCGCCATGATTGTTATGGATGAAAAAAGCTGTATGGTGGATGTTGCCAAGTATTTCACAACATTCCTTGTTGAAGAATCATGCGGTAAATGTGTTCCATGCAGGGAAGGTCTTCCGAGAATGCTCGAGGTGCTTACCAGGATAACTGAGGGCAAAGGACAGGAAGGAGATATTGAACTTCTCGAAGAGATATGCGAAACACTTGAGTGGGGCGCTCTTTGCGGACTAGGCACTTCGGCGGCTAATCCTGTACTTTCGACAATAAAGTACTTCAGAGATGAATATGAAGCTCATATCAGGGATAAGAAATGTCCTGCCGGAGTGTGCAGGGAACTCATTACATACAAAATCGATGAGGTCGCTTGTACAGGATGTACTCTCTGTGCCAAGAGATGTCCTCAGAAGTGCATATCAGGAGAAGCAAAGGGTGTGCATGTTATCGATCAGGCAAGATGCATCAAGTGCGGAATCTGTGAAGATGTATGTAAATTTGATGCTGTGATAGTTGAATAAGGATGAGGCCATGGAAAAAATAAACATAATAATAGATGGAAAAGAAATTCAGGCGGATAAAGATGAAACCATTATGAATATTGCCAGGGATAATGGAATCAAGATCCCGAATCTGTGCTATCATCCTGAAGTAAATGAAGGTGGTGGTTCATGCAGGCTCTGCCTTGTCGAGGTTCATGAAAATGGCTGGATGAAAATGGTAACCGCATGTAATTATCCTGTCAGAAAGGGAAATGTCGAGATCAGGACCAGTACTCCAAAGGTAAACCGCATACGGAAGATGATACTTGAGCTTCTTATGACCAGGGTGACCGAATCTGATGTAATTCGAGATCTTGCCCGTGAATACGGGGTCGAAGAATCCCGATTCGAAGACAATCCCAAGCCTGGTAACCGAAAGTGTTTTTCGTGCGGTCTTTGTGTTCAGATTTGCGAGGATGTCGTTGGAGTATCTGCAATTTCAATGCTAAACAGGGGACCCGAAAAAAGGCCAGGAACCCCTTTCGGTAAGCCAAGTTCTGTATGTATCGGATGTGGAGCGTGTGCATATGCATGTCCAACAGATGCAATCAAAATGGTTGATTCGGGTGATACCAGAAAAATCTGGAATACTGAATTTAAACTTGTTAAATGCAAAGAATGCGGAAGGGCTTTTATGACTGACGCGCAGATAGATTTTATTGTTAAAAAGACCGGTAAAGACAGGGCATTCTTTGATAAATGTCCTGACTGCAGGTAAATTGCAGGGCAGTATTTCAGTTTCTTGCTGAAATGCTGTCCTTTTATTCTCTGAAGTTTTTATCCAGAAAATCAGGATTATAGCAATATCTTCTTTCTTCACAGTTTTCCTGTATACACAGCATGCAGTTTGTGAAATACTCTTTTGAATGGAACAGTATTCCTGATACGGATTTTGATGGAGTAAGGACTGCGTTTTCGGAGATAATTATATCAGCATCAGGTTTATTGAACAGCATGTTGTATATCTTTAACTGATCATCGATGGGCCAGTCGTGAAGAGAACCAGGGTTTACAGAGGAGAGGATGCTGTTTATATTGGCTTTTTTTTGAATCCGGGTATTCAGAAACGTAATGGTTTCCTGGAGATACAGGGATTTTATTTCCTCGGCACAATATCTTAAAAACATGTCTTCAATTTCTTCAGACCATTTTTCAAGTGTTATCCCACAGGATACAATGTGAGGATAGACTTGTGATGTATTACTTAAAAGAGTGGCGAGTAATTTGCTTTTGAACTTAAAGTGATCAATTTCAATAATATCTTCTGATATTCTGTTTGCTGTGGTTTCCCTGTAGATGGCAATGGGATTTGCAATGGATTTTGCCTTGTTGAGAAGACTGATGATTTTGGATTCAGCAGGTGATCCTTTGTTGATTTTGAGACGATACAGAAGTTTTTCTGTATCAATGTCGATATTTATACTGGTGGATTTGAAGAAAGTGGTTTGTGAATTATTTCCCGGCATAGATGGTTTCCGTAAATTGACCCGCGTTGCCGTGTAAGATGAGTTTTTGAACCTGGATACCAGGTGGGTTCCCGCATGGTATGGTCCGGCCTCCTCACGAATGAGTACGGCCTTTGCATCCAGATATTGGGATCCCTTTTTTTGAATAGGCTCAAAAACGTTTCATGCCTATCACGAGCAACGCAGGCATTAATCAAAGTAAATTAATAGGGCTGAAGCCGGCAACAATTTTTTTAATTATTGACAGATGAATGATTAAAAACTATGAATTTAGTTTCGATTGATGGAGATACGTTTACAACTATCGATTGAAAGTCTATTTATATCAGAATCTTTTATTTTGTTTAACAAATCAAAGGTTCCCCCGTACAGCCAATTCCGGCCTGGCTGATAATAATAAAGAAAATTGTGAGGTAGTATGATAACCGGTTATTTTAAGGGAGTTGAAAAAAAGATTATAAAAAAAACAGGAACTTCGAAAAAAGCTTCTGCGAAGAGTACAGGCAAAAAGTCTTCATCTGCCAAAACCGCAAAAGGAGCAAAGAAAGGTTCAGTTAAAATTGATAAAAACAAGCTGGTGGAATTTTTCGAGAATGTTATACCCGCCGGTCTAAGGATTGAGAGTGTGAAACCTATTGATTCTTCCGGTTTTTCACCCGAGGGGAGTGATCTTGTAATATACCGGGAATATTGTAAAGATCTGGTGAATTTAATGAATGGTTACATTCCGTATGAACTGGTTTATGGAGCAATATATTTACTCGAAAAAATTGAGAGGGCAGAACTTGCAGAAACACTTAATAAAATTGCTTCAATAAAAAAACTTAATAAATTTACAGAGGAATTTGAAGATAATGATTATTATATCCCTGCATTTTTAATTGTAAATGATCAGGACTATCCGCTGTTTGAATTTAAAAATGATCTTATAAATTATTACATGGCAAAATCCGTTGAACATGAATATGAATGTGATATTGTTATGGTTATGAATCGGGGACTGATCATTAAAGATTGGAGAGAAAAGAGAAGTTTTATCGGACTTGAGACCGGAGAGGATACTCTAATGTGGTTTTTTGTTTTAATGAGCGAATATCTTGAAGTGAGTCGAACGGTTCAGGTTGATTTCAGGAAATATATCAAAAAGGAAGTTGTTTATACGGAGTACTGATGAATATTTAAGTCGAAAGGTGAATTTTAACTTGTATATGCCTTTTAATTTATTCTTGACATATTCATTTTAGGCAGGGCATAATCAGAGAAATTCCTAATTCAGGATAAAAAGGAGAAGCGGTTTGAAAAAAGCAATAAGTTTAATGGTTGCAACGCTAATCTATATTCTGTCATTTCAGGCAGTTCCGCTCTTTGCTGATGACAGCAAGGATGTTATACTTGTACTGGATACTTCGCTCAGTATGGTTGGTTATGGCGGAAAGAATATATTTGACAGAGTCAAAGGCAGTATAGCAAAGTATATTGATAAACTCGAAGATGGCGACAGAGTCACCTTTATGACTTTTGATACAAAAATCAGGGTTTATCCCACTGTACTTGTAGATGACGATAATGACAGGGATATTTTAAAGAAATATATTCTGATGACCGAGGCAAGGGGACAGTGGACTCATACCTTCAGGATGATTCAGGGAGTCTTTAAAGAAGCTGATGATCTCAAGAAAACCGATGATGAAGATCGTCAGACGGTCATTGTTGTGATGACGGATGGTATTGATGATCCTCCTCCGGGTTTTGTTAGAGAGAAGTTTTCTATAGAGGAAATCGCCAGTAAGTACTCAGGCAAGAACTGGTGGGTATATCTGATAAACTTTAAGGATATTAAAAAGTCCGGGAAAGCTGAAAAAATCCAAAAAGAACTCAAGGCAGAGAGAAAAATTACGAAAGAGCTCGCAAAAGTCACAGAGCACGTAAAAATAATCGAATCTGACAAGCCAGAGCAGGCTATAGAAGAAAGTCTTCCTGATGAAGTAAGAAAAACCGAGGAGGCCACATCGTTTAACGTCTTTCCCTGGATTATAGCACTTTTGGTAATTGGATTGGCGGGACTGATCATCGTTGTTCTGAAAAAACTTGCTGAAGTAAAAGTCAGTGGTAAGCTTGAATACTGGAATAACGAAGTGCTCAAACCTTATATCGAGAATTTTGATATGACCAGATTCATGGACAAGCAAATTGTTATTGGGAAGGGAGTTGGATGTCATTTGAATCTGAGAGATTTTGAGATAAGAACACCTTTCGCAATTCGCGCTGTCCGTCATGAAAAAGAGATCAAGCTTGAGATTCAGCATGCTCAGGATACTGCTGTTGAGTTCAAGAATCGTGAATCAGGTGGATTTTTGCAGGATGGTGATATTTTTCAGGTAAATAATTATACTTTTAAGTATATTAAAACGCAATAGTATACAATACAACCTAACGACTATTGCATTTTGTTCCGACAATATTAGTGAAGTTGGAATAAATAAATCTTGACATTAAAATAGTTATTGATAAAATAATCCAATTGTAAATGTTTATTACAATTATTTATAATCAAGACTGTAAAAGTGATCGATATAAAGGAGGATTCATAAATGGCTGCAGGTCAATTTCCTAAAAGTCCTAATA
>CAZEJW010000098.1:0-17092 GCA_964512685.1 uncultured Leptospirales bacterium
TAATATATTGGGTATCGAGGCTGGTTTTTCCCGGTATGGAACGGTTTATCCGCGTAAGGAATGGTTTATCCGCGTATGGAACGGTCGCGACCGTTCCTTACGCGGGGAGAATTTCAGTTATTCTACAGTGAATGTGGTTGCATCCTGCTCGCCACTTATATCAAGCTTTCTGCTGTCTGCTGCTGCAAACCCGTATGTAACGTATCCCTTGAAATTGAAGGTATAGGTTCCATCAATATAATAAAGTTTACTTTCCCTGGTTGAGGTTTTCATCTTCCCGGTTTTAGGGTCACGTTCGGTTGTAGTTATTAAAAGCTCGATCTCATTCCCTTTAATACTTTTAACCTTTGCTGTGCCCTTTCTGCCGCCGGCAAAAGCTGTCTGGTTTTCATACTTGAATGTTTTATCCCTGTTTTTTATAAAGAAATCAGGGCCTGTAGGGATAACAGATGATTTTGGCTTGTCTGTTACCTCAAAAGATACCCCGCCCTGGCTGTGGCCCATGCTGAGACGCTTTGCATTTGCGTCTGCCTCTCCAGCGAGCTGAAATTCTCCTGAAGGGCCTGATGTGTATTTACCCTTATTGTAACGCACATTCATTATGCTGCTCACCTTTTTCATTTTCCCGGTCATGGGATCTGTTCCCGTGTAATCAATTCCAAGAATGACATTCCTGTTGTATTCAATCCTCAGAACATAGGCATAACCGGTGTTTCTGCCAACGAGAGTACTGGAGGTGTATTTGAATGCCCTGTCTTTGTTTTTTATGAAGAAATCAGCATTCGCGCTGACCTTTTTGGCCTCTTCAGGAGCATATTTTTTCCCTGTACGTTCATCGATTAAATACCATTCCATCCACGGCCCATTGTGGTCGGCCCATGTGTGAACATTGGTGTTATTACTGTATTTCCTTGGAGTACATATAGCTCTTCTCCAGTATGTATATATCTTCCACCTACCCTTGCCCATGTGCCTGAATTTGAATTTCTGAGCGGGGGACCTGTTACCTGTCCAGATATGCATGTTTACGCCATTCCCGTTTTTTCCTCCTGCAACATCCACATATCCGCCATTCCTTGACACAATATAATACCAGCCGCCGCCCGCGCTGATAAACCTGAACTTCTGATCTATATTATAATCTCTTGCATAGAGAGCAAGATTATCACCCTGCCTGAATTTTCTTTTTTTACCTGGCTGGTCCCAGAACCCGAGGTTTTTATTGCCGGCCTGCACAGATTTAATATAGAAATATTTTCCAGTTGGCGGTTTTTCAAAACCTGCTGCAAACGCGCTTACTCCTGTAAAAAACACTACAAGAAAGACTGTAAAAAATAGTCTTTGTGCTGATTTTTTCATTCATATCCCTCCTGATATTAGTAACAGCTGCAGCATATATAATGGCCAGCTGTTTTATTTTTAAATATAAAGGATGAAAAGATTGAGTAAAGGATTTTTTGCTGAACATGTGATTAATTATACGTTATGAGAAAGCATACCGGAACAGTATTCGGGAGTCAAAACCTGTTCAGCTTTAGATAATTGAGAGCAACCCGCCCGCTCTATACTGAGACGGTTCTCTTTAACACCACTGTTTCACAGTATAAAAATCTTGACAGGTATATCCTGCTTTTGCCCCATTAAACTCATAAGATAAAAATAAAGGAGTTAAAAATGATCAAAATAAACCGGTTAACAATTCTGCTTCTTTCCGCAATCACAATCTGTTTGTTTGCCTCATGCAATCAGACTGCATCTGAAAATAATAAAAAATTCAACACAGAGTTTTCAGGCAGTTATGCGACTGACGGGTATGCAAAAAGAAACCTGGGATATGACTGGACAACAGTTTCAGTAAAACCGCAGAATAATAAATATCAAATCTCTGTAAGATCAAGAACTGACATTAAAAAGCCCACCTGTACTTTTGACAGGACCGCGTCCGCAGTTTCAGAAAACACCCTGATGGTTCATGACAAAAATATCAATATCCTTTTTATTTTTTCAAAAAACAGTGTCAGAATCCGGGCTGAAAAAGAAAAAGATAAAAAAAGTCTATATTATTACTGCTCAGGCGGAGCTACTCTTGAGGGAGATTATTATAAAATCAGCGATGAATAAGATTACAAAATGTATTACACCGTCAACCCATCAAAAAAAACATAACTGGACTTTTATACTGTAATATTCTATTATACAACATTACTATTAACATTTTTCAATCCTAAGAAAGAAGATTACTATGGGAAATTTATCCAAAAGAAACTCTCTAAAAATACTGATCCTTGTTTTCACTGCAGGAATTGCGCTTTCATCTGTATTCATCATACTGAATGGAAACAACAGGCTCATTCTCACAGATGAAGAAAGGCAGTGGCTGCATGAACATGACAACATTATAACAATAGGATGCGATCCTGACTACCCGCCTATTGACTATATTGATAAAAACAGGTTTCACAGGGGAGTTGCAGAAGATTTTCTCAGGGTGATTGAAAACAGACTGGATTTCCGTTTCAAAAGGATAAACCCTTCTTCATGGGCTGATATGCTTGAAATGCTGAAGCTTGGAAAACTCGATGCAATCAAATGTGCTGTTGCAACACCCGAGAGAAAGCAGTATCTTAATTTTACCGAATCATTCATAGACGTCCCTACTGTAATAATCGTTAACATTGAAAACCAAAAGAAACTGACTCTTGATGATATCAAAGGCAAACAGGTTGCTGTAACCAGAAACTACTGGGTTCATGAATACATCAGAAACAACCATCCTGGCATAAAAGTCGTAGGCGTTAACAATGATGGAGAAGCTTTAAGCATGGTAGCATCAGGAGAAATCGCTTATGCGATAAGTGATCTTCCTACAGCCCTGCATTTCATCAAAAGCAAAAAAATTACCCACCTGAGAATTTCAGGAGAAACCGGCATTGTCTACAAACTGGGGATAGGCATTATAAAAAAATGGGAGCCTCTTCATTCAATTCTTGCAAAGGCAGTTAAATCAGTATCACTGGAAGAGAGAAACAGGATAATAAAGAAATGGATAGATATTGAATATGATACATACCTGTATGGTTCAAACCTCTGGTATATACTGCTGGCAACTCTTGGGATGATCCTTATAACAGCGATTCTGTTATTCCTCTGGATTGCAACCCTGAGAGTTGCGGTAAAAAGAAAAACATCTGAACTGGAAAACTACAGGGACACCCTCGAAGTAATGGTAGAGGACAGAACCAGAAGCCTTGTAGAAGCCAACACCAGGTTAAGCGATGCACTTGCAAAGGTAAATACCCTGAGCGGCATGCTGCCCATATGCTCAAACTGTAAAAAAATAAGGGATGATAAGGGATACTGGAATGGAATCGAGGATTATCTTAAAGAACACTCGATGATTGAATTCTCACACAGCCTTTGCCCGGATTGCCTGAAAAAGCTTTACCCTGAATTCTACAATAATAAACACAAAAAAGAAGAAGACAAATAAAAACCCGTATATAGTTTATGAACTCCTGGTTTTTAAAGGGACCCATAAATTCAATTCCGGAGACAGATATGGCTAAAGGACATGACAGGCACATTGAAAGGCTTGAAAAAATTAATTCATTTGGAAAAGATCTTGCCAGAAGGTCAAAGTCCGGCTGTGAACTCTGTTCCGCTTCAGGAGTACCACTGAGTGTACTGGAGGTTGGCCCGCAGGATGAACCTGATATTGAAAGATGTATCTTCGTATGTGAAACATGCCGCATACAGATTGAGAATCCAAAAAAAATTAAACCGGATCACTTCCGCTGTCTCAGCGAAAAAATATGGAGTGAGATACCTGCAGTTAAAGTTCAGTCTTTTATTATCCTCAAAAAAATTGCAGCTAACGAGTCATGGGCTGCTGATCTTATTGAGGATGTTTACCTTGAAGAGGAAGAGGAGGAATGGATAAACTCACTGTAATAAAAGATTTGACAATTGTTTTAAACAATCAACTGTGACACATTACTAAACAGTAAAAAATCAGGAGGAAGTCGGGTGAGAATCCCGCGCTGTCCCGCAACTGTGTTGCCTGTGTAAAACAGGCAGAGCCAGATCTTCCTGCAATAACTGGATTTCCTCGTGGATTGGGAGCCGGTCTGCATATAATTAATGCTTACCTGAAAACGCCCATGGCGTTTTTTTATTCTCCAGCCACTCGGAATCTCTTCACAACCCAAACATTTGAGTTGTATTACAAGAAGAGATTCAGGGGCAGATACTCCTGTGTCTCTTCAACAAACAAATATAAACACAGGAGAGATACTGATGTGTAAAAAAGATTTAAAACATTTCTTTCAAAGAGCAAGTATAGTGCTCATTCTTCTAACTGTTTCTTTTACAGCATGTGAAATCAACAGTGATTCAAAAAAAAAGAAGCCCTCAGATCCCGCAATACCAATCGGATCAGTTCTTGAAACCTATGCGCTCTGGCCTGAAGAGCAGGGTAATTTTTCAGTGAGTGCTGAACTTCTTGGCATTGAATCAGAATCCATTGAAAGCATAGCATGGGATTTTGATGAATCTGACGGAGCTGATTACGAAAACCCTGATGCAGAGGGAGCAGCTGTTTCACATACCTATACAGGTCATGGCCTCAATATTGTTACTGTTTTTGTTAAAACAACAGATTCCAGAATCATTAAATACAAAACAAAAGTGCCGGTAGTAAAAGAGATTGATCTTCCTTCACCAGATGGTGGATTTTTCACTGCATTTGACTTTATGCCTGACGGACGCATTCTAGCTCTTGCAGGTACAGCAGTAATCATTCAAAATCCGGACGGCACATTTCCTGACACACACATTGCAAAAGTATCAGGAGCAGACCCTGCGTTTATAAAACTGAAACCGGACAATGACACTGTAATTATCGGTGCCGGTGCAGGCGGTTATGATACAGGAGATTCAAACGGCTGCATATGGCAGTTCAGGCTCAGTGATTTTGACGGAACAAATACAATAGAATTAAATGCTGACTCTGCAGTTCTCAAACTGCCTCAGCACTTCTCAATAGCGATTTTAAACAATGATACAGCTATAATAAATAACGGGAAAGACATGACCGGAAGTGAATCATATGTTTCACTTCTTAACCTGAATTCTTGGGAACACAAGCCTTTCTTTACTCAAACCTGTCCTTCTGCAGGTGTATGTGTTGATAAAGACGGCTTTGTTTACGCAGCATCAACAAGCCCTTCTTTTGGAACAGCCGCAGGGAGTATAATCAGATTCACAAGAAATCAGATTGACACTGCAATTGCGAACAACGAGGAACTGACTGACTCTGACGGCGAACTGATTCTCGATACTCAAACTTATACCCAGTATTCCCTGGTCACAGACTTCCAGGGGAATCTCTTTACATCAGGGAAATACACTGAAAACCCTTCCCCCGGCTTCGTGAGAATAGACAAAAAGCCAAATACTGACAATACAAAATTCATGGTAACAAACTATGAGGATAAAATCAGCTATATTGGCCTGGGAGCTGTTTCACAAAATCACAAGTGGATGGGATGGTCAAACAACGACAAGGCCATTATTCTCCGGATTGAAAAATGATCAGGAGAATATGCTCTGCCTTTCTTGCTTCTGTAATACTTCTTACTTCCTGTTACCTTGCAGACAAAGGAGAAAGTAAGAAAAATACGGAAGGTGACCTTTCAAAAGCAAAGGGTATAAAACTCGATATCAGGAATCCCTATGGCAGAATAAAACACAGAGCCGGATACATTTATGTGTCCGGCGCAAGCCAGCTTTTCCCCATGAATGACGGCACAGTAATAAACGAATGGGGTGGAGTTCAGCGCATTGATGTCAACTCGTACGAAACCGGACAGGTTATATTCAAGGGGAAAAGAATCAGCGACGTTGCTGTAATTTCATCAACCCGGGCATATGTGATTGAATACATTGACTGGGGTAATTCAGCGCTCAGAAGATTTAACCCTGAAACCGGTGAAATATACCCCGGAAACGTTGCGGGAATCGGCAACACAGGAAACATTAACCTGATCAGCATGGAAGCTGATAAAAACAACAGGCTGTGGGTCTGCTGTTCAACCTATAACAATTCAGGCATTATAATCGTCAACACTGACAGTGACACAATTGAAGGAGAAAAAATCGATACAGGACTTGCTCCCCAGTATCTCAGGTTCTGCAGCGATAAAGCTGTAGTCGTTACTGCAACAGTCAACTATTCATCAGGGGCTCATGCGGTTGTTCCAATAGAAGAACCGCGCACTCCTGTTGTAAACCTCACTGCAGACACCTCTGACCTTGCAATAGATGTCTTTGGGAATCACTTTTACAGAATTCAGAGATACATGAGTGACAGCGTAATGAAGTTTCACATAGATCATCCGGGCAGAGTAAGGCCTGACATCAATACAAAAGATCCTGACGTTATATGGCAGTATTCAGCCATTGACAGTGATGATATCGATATTGAAGGTCTGTCTTCAACAAACCCCCACTCTCTTGTTGTATACTCTGAAACGAAGGGATTCCTTCTGAGATACGAGAGCCGTTATGCATGGATAGTCAACCCTTCTGCTGCAGGTGAAGACAGTTTTAAAACAGGAGTGATTGATCTTTCTGTATATGCAGACAAAGACGGCATACCGGAAATGACGAGTGGTGTTATTGTGGGCAACAGGCTTTTCATAGCAATGCAAAGACTTTACAGGGACAGGGATAACATCTGGAAAACAAACTCTCCCTCGTGTATTGCGGTATTCAATGCTGATACCTGTGAAGAAATTGATACAAGGAATCCATAGATGAAAGTTTTTACAGGAATAATACTCAGCATGTTCCTCCTTTTCTGTTCAGGGGGAATTCTTGCTGCTAATGATGAAAAGGTTTCCCTTGGAACAGTAATTGTATCAGATACACCTGGTTCGCATTACGAGACAGGGGATGTACCGGTAGACGAAATATCCGGGTTTTCTCATGTTATCACAAGAAAGGATTTTGAAGGGCGGATGGAAGACCTTGGTGAAGTCATTGAAAAAGAAGCAGGAATCCAGATAAGGCAGGCAGGCGGAACCGGCAGTTTTTCCACAGTGTCAATAAGGGGAAGCTCAACTGAGCAGGTTCTTATTTTCATTGATGGAATTCTTCTCAATGAAGCAGCAGGGGGAGGCGTTGACCTGAGTAATATTTCTCTTTCGGATGTTGAATCAATTGAAATATTCAGAGGTTTCACACCCCTGCAGTTTGGAACATCTTCTATTGGCGGAGCAGTCAATATAAAGACAAGGCGTTCCGGAAATAAAAAAAAGGTTCTGTCAGCATCTGCCGGATACGGTTCATTCAATACTTCACAGGCTGCCTTTTTTTTCAGCCATAAACCGGGCAGTTTTGATTATCTCGTGAGTGCTGACTTTCTGGGTAGTGATAATGATTTCAGGTTTAACAACAACAATGGCACAATCGATGACAAGCATGGTGATGACAGGCGGGAAAAAAGAAACAACAGCCAGTTTATGCGCTACAATATCCTCACAAAAGCCGGATATGATTTTTCACCTGACACCAGGTTTTCAATATCAAACCAGTTCTTTGGAAAACACCAGGGCCTTCCCAACTGGAACAATAATGAAAATGTTAAAACCCAACTGACAACATTCAGAGAAATACTCACAGGGAAATTCATCAGAAACAAAATTTGCGGATCAAAGGTAAACATTGCATCAAGGCTGGGGTATTCATGGAAGAAGGAAAAATATGACGACAGAACCTCAAGTATTGGCCTGGGAGAACAGCTTATGGAATACACAACAGACGACATCGGATTCAATCAGGTAATAGAAATCTATCCAGGAAATAATTTCATCACTGCAGTAGCAGATCTGAAATACGAAACCTATGATGTAAAAAATCTTCTCTCTGATGAGACATACAGACCAAGCTGGCGGACAAAAATTTCAGGTGCAATTGAAGATAATATTTCTCTTTTCAAAAATTCACTCTCAGTCATTCCCGGAATACGTTATCACAGGATAATCGACAGTCTTGAAAGTGACAGGTTCAGTGACAAAAGAAAAGAAAACAGGGGCTATACAACACCCGTTCTGGGTATAATCTGGAATGCAGCAGGCTGGATCAGGTTTAAGGCTAATGCAGGTCAGTATGTAAGAGAACCTTCATTTCTCGAACTCTTTGGAGACAGGGGATTCTTTGTCGGGAATTCTTCTTTAAAGGCAGAAGAAGGACTTAATATGGATGCCGGGTTCGAATTCTCTTTTACCCCTCCAGAGAATATTTTTCTACAGAGAATCAGGGCAGGATTCATATTCTTCATGAGTGATATCGAAAATCTAATTACATTTATTTACGATGCAAGAGGAGTGGGAAAGGCAATGAATATTTCTCATGCAAAGATAAGAGGTATTGAATCATCACTGTGTTTTGATTTTTTGAAATACTTTTCACTTGCAGGAAACCATACCATTCAGAAAGCAGTGAATCATGGAGAAATTAAATCGAATGACGGCAAAAGGCTGCCGGGCAGGTACAGGTATTCATTTAACGCAAGGCTCGAAGCAGCTAACAGGCATGTCAAAATCTTTTATGAGGCCCATTATGAGGACGGAATATATTATGATGACGCGAATATTCTCAGAAGCGTTCCAAAGAAGGAACACAATGCAGGGCTGGTAGTATTATGGGATAAATTTACTATCACTATAGAATCAAAAAACCTGACCAATGACGAGGTTCAGGACTTTAACGGGTATCCCAAACCAGGCAGGTCATTCTACTGCTCTCTTAAATACCAGTTATAAATTTTAATGAGGTAATAAAATGAAAAAATTATCTATTATTGCAGTAATTATACTCAGCATATCAGGGATCACCTCATGTTTCAGTGATTCATCCGGAGAAAGCAAGATTCCCCTTTTAATTGAAGAAATATCACCGGCAGACAGTGAGACCGGCATATCAACACATGCGTCATTCATCATCATAACAAACACTGCAATTGACAGCAGTTCACTCAACGTTGATTCAATTGTTGCCAGCACAAACGATTCAAGAATATACGGCAGAGTAATTAATGATGCTGCCAGTCATAAACTTCATTTTATTCCGTACAATATGCTGAAAACAGAGACTGTTTATAAACTCACAGTTTCCGGCAGCATCAGAAATACAGACGGGCTGGATCTTGGCGAAGAAAAAGTTCTTCAATTCACCACAGGCACCTATAATCAGCCGGTTACATCAAATCTGAAAATCTTCTGCAATTATGAATCAGGTCAGATCAGAAACGGAACAACAATAACTTTCAGTACAGATGAAACTGACTGTACTATTGTTACAGGAAGCAGCCATAATCTTTTGGCAACCAGTCCTGATAACTGGAAAGAAGGAAGCGAGTTCACATTCAGCAGTTACGGCAGTATTAAGGTATTTGCAGCCCTTAAAAAAAAGGGAGGTATAGAAGGAACCTTTTGGACATTTATCTACAAGGTTACAGATTCCTTTCCTTTATCAGGAAAAAATACAGAAGGCATTTCAAAAGACAGTCCTGAATTTACATCATGGGCTGATGGACATGTATCTCCAATAAAATACGGGCTCGATGTAGATGACATATGGAAGGAAAGTCAAAAGGAATCAAATGCCGAGGGCCCTGCAACAGGTGATAATTTCGACATAGTGTGCCTTGGAAATCACGGGGAATTAACCCTCACCTTTTCAAAAAAAATATGCGACAGAAACGGGCCAGATTTCGCTGTATTTGAAAACGGTTTTATATCCAATGGCGGAGCAGGTGTAAAAGGACAGGTCTTTGCAGAACTCGTGTTTGTTGAAGTTAGTTCTGATGGAGTCAATTTCGTGAGATTTGACAGCGTGTCATACACTCCCGGCCCGGTTGGAGGATATGGTACAATCGATCCGGCAAACATATACGGACTCGCAGGAGCCCAGCTCAATGCATACGGCCCGTCATTCGGCACACCATTTGACCTTTCCTGGCTAAAGAACAAGAAAGAGGTTGTACAGGGAATCGTGGATATCCATAGCATCACTCATGTGAGAATAGTGGATATATCCGGAACAGACAAAGAAACAGACATTGATAATGACGGCACACCTGAATACTATCCATGCCATGACAGCTTTGGGAACATAATTCATGATGCCTATAAAACATGGGGATCAGGCGGAGCAGATATTGAGGCAGTGGGTGTAATAAATACTGCAGAATGATTTTCAGCAGAATCAGAATGCATCTGAAAGAATCTCATTACTTAATTCTTTCAATGCATTTTTTCAGTCTGCCTTACCTGACTATAACCTCTTCGAAACGGCATGTGCATATATCTGCAAATGACTCAATCATTTTAAGGGGAGTGCGTTCTGTCTGCCTGAGTTCAACATCGGGCAGATTATCCCTGGGGATAAATGTCTGAAGCACAAAACGTTTAACACCACTGAGTTCATCGCAGATTTTTTCAATGTCATCTTCCGTATGGATACCCGGTATAACAGTTGTTCTGAGCTCATAATCAACACTGCTTTCTTTAAGAAGTTCAAGACTTGCCTTTATCTTTTCAGCATTTACATTCACGCCTGCCAGATATGAATACCTCTCCAATGGCATTTTGTAATCCATTGCAATATAATCACAGAAGGGCAATACCTCCCGCAGTCTGTCAGGGAAACTGCCCTGTGTATCAATCTTGAGATCCATTCCCCTTTCTTTTATGAAGGATGCGGTTTCAGCAAGAGACTTCTGCATGCATGGCTCGCCGCCTGTTATGCATATCCCGTCAATCCAGTTTGCCTTTGCCCTGTCAAGAATCACTCCGAGTTCATCAAAGGTCATGTTCTGGTCTCTAACGGGGATGAGTTCCGGGTTATGACAATACCGGCAGTTAAAATTGCAGCCCTGTGTAAAAAAAACAAGTGCTATGCGCCCTTCAAAGTCAATCGTGGATTCACTGCTTTGATATGTAAAAAGAGCTGTTTTCAATTGTCAGATACTTTCTTTTGCAAGGGACATGAGTTGCCTTACCTGACTTTTTTTTATTACAGGATCAGATGATCCATACTCTGTCTGGAGCTGAAGATATACAGGCACAAAAAGACTGCCTGTTTTCTCATCCAGGTTTTCCTGTCTTCTGTCAGGAATCTTGACATATGACTTTTTCTCACGGTTATACTTCATAATCTGAAGAGCCGGAATCCTCTGCCCGTTCACTGTCTCAGATAACGCGTAAGCAGTCATCCCCTCCACGGTTGAAAGATTCTGATAGTCCAGATCGAAATCATCCTTCAGTTTTTCATCATCAAGCATTACGCTTACCTCATCTTTCAGATGAGCGCACATATCACAACCGTCCTTGCCGTATATTACAATCAGGTATGGTTTTACATTTCTGTTCATTCTTTTAAACCTTTCAGTAAAGAGTACAAACGCCGTTCTTGCATCTGGCGTCATTTTTATCCGCTGCCGGTCTTTCTCCGGTCTTGAGTTCAACTACCTTTTCCCTGCTTCTTCTGTAAACAGGCATCAGATCTCTGTTGTCTGCATCAGCCTTTTTCTGAACAACACCGTAATTGCCCTGCTGTCTCGATCCAAGCTCACCTTTTTTAGATTTGTTCCAGTCATTAATTACGCTGTAGTAACCAACGATCCTGGATATTCCGTCTACATCATCACTGCCGCACCTGTCGCAGGTTTCCTGAAGGCCCTTCATTTCATTGTGACATACATTACAGTATGTGAACTCAGGACTAATGGTAAGCTGGGCAGACTGAGTCCTGTAAAAAGTATTCTTCACCAGTTTCTTAATACTACCGGAAGAGGGTCTTTCCTCTCCGACAAAGGCATGTGTAATAGCGCCTGATTCGATAAGACCGTGAAAGAGCCCCTGAACCCTGATTCTTTCAACAAGATTGACATCACAGTCAGCCGAAAGGTGAACAGAATTAGTATAATAGATTGAATCATCATCAAAGCTGCCCTTTACAATGTCTTCGGCATATTCGCTGAAATAAACCATGTCTGTCTTGGCAAGCCTTCTTGCAGCGCTTTCTGCCGGAGATTCCTCAAGTGTAAATTTCAGGCCGTACTTCTGTGAATATTCCCTGAGCTTTATATTCATTGCAGAAACAATTTTTATAGCATTCTCGACTGCTTCATCGGACTCGTGCATTTCCTTTCCGGTAAGAAACCTTACCGCATCGTTAACACCGATAAGTCCAATTATATATGTGCTTGAATCCAGATCGACATATCTCTTGCCGTCAGAACATTCTCTTCCGATCTGCCAGAGAGGCCCGCCCTCCTGCATCATCTTACTGTCTACAAAATCCTTTTTAAGAAGATGCGCCTCGATTGCAAGATCCATGGACTCGTATATTTTTTCAATAAGTCCGTCAATGTCTCTTCTGTCTTCTTCTGCTGCAAGGTATGCTGCGTGAGGAATATTTATAGTAACGTTCTGAAAGCCGCAGAACCTCATACTCTCAGGATGCAGCAGCATGTAGTTGTCATCGATTGTAGTTCTGAGACGGCAGCAGGCTGAAAGCGTTACCTGGTCACGGTCAAATATAAAATAGACCGAACCGTTTCTTGAAGCAACCTCACAGGCCCGGTCAAGTATTTTGAGCTGTTCGGGATCAGTGAATGATTCTTCACTGACATGGAAATCGCACTTTGGAAATTCAAAGACCCTGCCGTTCTTGTCGCCATTCTCCCATACCTCGAGCATACTCAGAGCAAACCTTCTTGAAAGCTCTTCATAGTCTCCATAGGTCACTATTCTTTCTCCGCTTGCAGAAAGTTCGTCCTGTACTGAAGGATCATATACGATCTGACCTTCGTCATCCAGAATCTCTTTCAACACAACACGGTCACCATGCTTCAATACCATAAGGCTGTAGCCACTTGACGAAACCTCATCAGTATGGAATTCTTCAAGACTCACTTTTTCGCCATCAGAAGTAATCATCATGTATTTACCGCCCGGACCAATAGCAGGAACTTTTTTCAGATAGCCGGGAACGCCGGAATGAATATTGAAATCAAGAAAAATAGTCTGTCCTCCCCTTGCAAATGCATTCTGAGATCCGTTAAAAATAAGCTCCTGGGCTCTCTGATGAAGTTCCTTATCAGTAAGACCTTCGAGCAGCGGCGCATACATTATATTTATATAGGCAACTCCGAGAGCGCCCGCATAATATGCCTGCATTGAAGCGAGAAAAGTATTGAGGTGCCCGGTGAGAACCTGTGCAGACTTTGCAGGACTCGATTCACTGCTGAGGTTTACAAGACCTGTAAGACCGTATTTCTTGATATACTCTATCGAATGAGAAGAACAGTAAACCCTGTCCGGGAATCCAAGGTCGTGAATATGAATTCGGCCTGTCGCATGAGCCCTTTCGAGTTTCTCTCCGAAGAGGAACCTGAGAGCATACTGCTTCAGTACAATCTCGCCTATAGTCTGTGTAACGGCCTCGGGGTTGTTGTTCTTTATATTACTGTTTTCCTCTGACTTTGCAAAAAGAAGTCCTTCAAGTACGGGCTTTGCTATTGAGAACTGGGCCATATCTTTCAGAAAAACAAGATGCCCCCTCTCCTCAAGCTCGTTATTCACCATCTCTCTTACGAGAGCGGTACTGATTGTTGAGTCATTCCAGGCGAAGGCCCTGTTCTCTACCGATTTAGCAATGCTTCTGGATTCTTCATACGAAAGTGAAGTTTCGTTCTGAAGCGCGTCGGTTATCCTGGCCTTGTCCCAGGGATAAGTCACGTTTTGGGTCGTAGACTCCACAAGCAGCAGAGCGTCTGTTGAATCCTGTAAATCAGACTCGAGCCTTGTCCTTATCCTCAGCTGCTTTCTTATATTTTCTCTCTTCTTTCTATACAGTTTGTACGAAGTCATGACTTCATGGTAGCCATTCTGGGCAAGGACGATTTCTATCAGATCCTGCACATCCTCTATCTCGGGAGTTCTCTTTCCGTCTTTTTCTTCTATATAATAGGGAGAATATGAATCATTGAGTTCATTAATTACCTTTTCTGCCACATCAAACGGATCAGGCAGTTCTATGGATCTCTGAAGATCTCTCTTTACCTTTTCAGATGCCTTTCTCACTGCACCCGCTATCTTGTCCAAATCAAATGGAACGATCCTTCCGTCTCTCTTCAAAAAACCATCAAATTCATTCCTCTGGTTATTTCCGCGGACACCCTCTTTCGGTCCGAAACCAATCAGGTTTCCATCCTGTTCCTGTACTTTCTCTTTTAATGAAGTTTCCATTTGCCTCTCTATTTCTTTAATAATTTTTTGATTTCTTCTTCAAAGGTCTCGACATCCTTAAAATCCTTGTACACTGATGCGAACCTTATATAAGCTACCTTGTCAGCTTTCTTTAATTCGTTTATAATGAGATTGCCGATCTTTCTGCTTTCGACTTCCTTTTCGTATTTTTTCCGTATAGCCGTTTCAACCGAATCTACCATTGCCTCAACCTCATCAGCGCTTACCGGCCTTTTTTCCACAGCCTTCATTATGCCTTTCAAAATTTTTTCTCTTTGAAAATGCTCACGGGCTCCGTCCTTTTTCACCACCATAATATTTCCGGTTTCGATTCGTTCGTATGTGGTAAATCTCTTGCCGCAGTCGAGACACTCTCTCCTGCGCCTTATTGAGCTGCCGCTCTGGCTTTCTCTTTTATCCACAACTTTATGTGAATAAGAACTGCAGTATGGACATTTCATTTGGGGCTCCTGCTCTTATTTTCGGAACCTGACCGAAAAAGTCAAACAATAAACACAATATATTGTGCTTCAACTAAAAAAAAGCCCACATATTGTGTACAATATAATTCAACATTAAAATGCGGATAAAACGGAAGGCCTGTGGCCAGCGAATGAGCTGCTAAACGTCCGCGGAAACTGACATAATAAAATCAGAGACGACATAATCTGTAAAGTATTAATTCAACAAAAAAGGATAAAAAAGTTTGAAATCCGAACAGACTGTTTTAACAGAATTATTTATATTCTGGAGAATCAGCGGGTTCCTCTTTATCCAGAATTTTCCTGATATAAGAAGAAAGAGCATCAGCAGAATAAGGTTTCTGTACAAAACCGGCAGCTCCCATGTCAAGAACTTCCTGCACTCTCTCATCCTGTTTGAATCCCGAAGAAATCAATACAATAAGATCAGGGTAAAGTTTTTTTATTTCTGCATAGGTTTCAAGCCCCGACATTTTGGGCATGGACATATCAAGAAGCACCAATTGAATTTCAGAAAACATGTCATCCAGAATGCTCAGGGCTTCCTGGCCTGATTTTGCGAGAATAACCCTGTAACCACACTCCAGGAGAATTCCCTCTGCAACAGAGAGCATTATCGATTCATCATCCACTACCAGAACCAGCTCCCCTTTGCCTTGATCCTCAAACAAAGTCTTTTCACCTGACCTGACCTGATCGACAAAATCAATTGTTGGGAGATATACACATATAGTGGTACCAACCCCTTTTTCTGAATCCACCTCTATAAATCCATTGTGTTGTCTTACAATACTGTGCACCATGGTAAGCCCCAGGCCGCTTCCCATTCCCTTTTCCTTTGTAGAAAAGAAGGGATCAAACAGATGCTGCTTTATATTTTCATCCATCCCAACACCTTTATCGCGCACCATGATTTTCCAGTACCCCTGTTCAGAAAAAGCTTCATCATGATCAATACAGAAATCAGAATCCGACGAAGCAAAGCTTATATCGATCAAAATCTCTCCCCCATGCTTTGTTTCTTCATCCCGCATAAAGGTCATCGAATGAGAGGCATTGACACAGAGATTGAGTATTACCTGCTCGAGCCTGACAGGGTCTCCACACACAATAGCCTGGGTACAGGGGGGAGAATACAAAAAACTTACACTTTTAGGGAAACTGTTTTCGCACAGGCTGATAACATTTCTGACACTCTCATCCAGATCAACCTGCACTCTGTCAAAATCGTGTTTTCTTGAAAGAGTCAGAAGATTAGTCACAAGATCAGCGGCTCTGCCTGCCGCCTCTCTGGCAATTTCCAAATAACGGTCAGTCTTTTCACGTTCTACAATTTTTTCCCTGGAAATAATTCTCTCAAGAATACTGATACTCCCGGTTATACCTCCCAGCACATTATTGAAATCATGGGCGATACCTCCGGCAAGATTCCCGATTGTCTCCATCTTCTGTGCCTGGATAAGCTGCTCTTCCTTTTCCTCAAGCTCTGTAATGTCATTGATGAATCCCTCCAGGGCAAGCACCCTTCCCTGGTTATCAAAAATACCTCTTCCTTTCTCCCAGGCCCATCTGATCTCTCCGCTTTTTGTCAGAATCCTGTATCTCAGTTCAAAAAAAGTTGATTCACCGAGTGCATCCTGCACATTGTTCCAGACTATATCCCTGTCTTCCGGATGAATAATATCCCAATATGATATTTCCTGGTTTCCCATAATCTCTTCAGGGTGATACCCTGTAAGGGAATAACACCCCTCACTCAGATACTCCATTGTCCAGTCATGGTCATTCAGACACCTGTATGCCATACCGGGGAGATTACCAAGAAGGGTTGACATCTTTCTTTCGCTCTCCATCAGACGCTGATTGGCATCTTCAATCTCCCTGTGAGAAGCAACGAGTTCCTCATTCATTGCCTCGAATTCTTCATTTGTGGCCTCGACTTCTTCATTGGCAGCAGCAAGTTCCTCATTCCTGATTTTTATTTCCTGCTCATACCTTCGCCTTTCTGTTATATCGCTGACAATACCCTCAAGAGCGACCAGGCTGCCATTATCGTCATAGACCTTAACATTTCTCTGATTCAGCCACTTCTCAGAACCGTCTTTACACACGATTCTGTATTCATATGAAAAAGGTATTATTCCATTATTTAAGTCATTCATTTTATCAAGAAAATAGTCCTTTGACCCCTTGTGGATTACATCCTTAAGCAGAGAAGGGTTTTTATAGAAATCTTCAGATGAGTAGCCGGTAAGCCCCTCTACAGAAGGGCTTATATAATCATATTTCCCC
>CAZEJW010000099.1:0-16873 GCA_964512685.1 uncultured Leptospirales bacterium
CTGCGCTTTCAAAAACTCCCGGTGTGTAGGTGCACCACCTGTCTTTTGTATATACAGCACCCATGTTTTTAAGATACTGGTCTGCAATTTCTCTGTCTTTTTCCCACCTGTCGCTTTTTTCAACAAGCCCCATTATTCCTGTTCCATAACCGCCGTTAACTGCACCAAAGACTCTGGAATCAGCAAGGCTTCTCGCTTCAGCGGGTGAGAGTCCCTTTTCCTTCATGTGCTTTTCAGCAATGAGTGAACCCTTTTTAACAAAATTCTGTTTGCTGCCATCGTCAGACGCTGCAGCAAGTTTTACTGCCTTGTTTATAAGATATATTCTTGATGCTGCAATATCCCTGAACTGGCCTGATGTCTGAACAACAACATCGATCCTGGGTCTGCCAAGAATTTCTGAAGGAATGAGTTTTACATCATGAACTGTTCCTGAACTGTTTCTTACAGGTTCAGCACCAAGCAGGTAAAATATTTCAGCAAGAGTAACACCACCTGAGCGGATGAATTCTCCACCCCACAAAGTGAATGCCACCTTCTCAGGAATTTTGCCGGTTTTTATCTTGTGTGATTTAATGAGTTCCTGTGCGAGTTTTTTGCCGGTTTTCCACTCTTCGCTTCCCGGAGTCCTTTCCGCGTCTATTGCATAGATATTTCTTCCTGTAGGCAGTGCATCAGGGCAGAAAACAGCATCTCCGCCTGGTGACGGACTGATGTATCCGCCATTGAGTGCTGTTGTAACTGATTCAAGTTCTGCTGATGGTGAATTACTTAGGTCATTGATTTTCTGCTTAACCTTCATCAGAGAATTCTTCAGTGTTCTGACAGCTGATACATATTCTCTTTCTTTTTCATTTATTACACTGATTCTTTTTTCGCATTCTGCAACAGTATCTTTTATTCTGATGAGGCTTTTTTCACTTTTCAGCAGTGCTGCAACAGCCTTACCATCAACGCCTTTTGTTTCAAGCCCTGAGCTTATCGATGAATTTGCAATGTAGAATGAAAGATTCTTTTTGAAATCACATACTTTTTCCATATTCCATGATCTGATCTGTTCTGTGATATTTTTGTTGCTGAAAACAGAGAAGAGATCCCTTTTTGTTTTCCCATTCAGTGCTTTTACGCACAGTATTTCCCGTCTCTTTTCTTTTTCTTTTAATACCTTTTTTAAAATTGCTTCATCACTTACCATGGCATTTACAGCTTTTCTGGTTCCAGAATTTTGCATTAGTTTTATGAGTTCAAGGGTTTCAGGCTGACAGACAGTATCAATATACTTTTTCATGCCTGGTATTATCTTTGCAAGCCTCAGAGCCTTTTCTTTTTTCTCAGGATCGAGCATGCCTGATGCTTTTGAAAATTTATCATCACTCCTGAGTTTTATTAACAGATCTTTGCCTGTATCAGATGCAAGTATTTTAATTACCAGCTCCTGTGCTCTTGCTTTATCTTCAGGGGATGCTTTTCCGGATGTATTCTTTTTAATAGATTTGCCCTCTTTCATGGCCAGGAACATTTTCAGAAGTTCCTTTTCTCCGGGCTTTTTATTTTCCCTGTCCCATTTATTAACCCTTGCAATATCCGTATTATTTATAAAGTTTATTGGATGGGCGCCATTCATGATAGACGTTATTATCCATCTGGCTTTTGGAAGATAGCTTGTGTTGAAAAGGGCAGGTGTTGATATAACCTTTTCTGTGATCAGTCCTTTATGAAGATCAAGAGATGCAAGGCTGGTGCTCACAGGATCGGTCATCATATTCATAACGGTTTCGTTTATTTCTGAGCGCAGGTATTTTTTCCCAAGAGTATAAAGTCCGCCGGTGATTTTTTCATTTTCAAGAACATGAAGGTAGTTGTCAATTCTGCTGATCTCATTATCTGAGAGTTCTTTTTTGAATAAATCACCAAGATTGAGGTCTTTGTGAAGCTTCAGGCTGATCACCATCTTTTTAATACTTTTTTTGTATTCATTTTTAAGACTGCCATCGTGAGCCCGGCTATAACCGTTCAGTTTTTGCCTGAGTTTTTTCAAGGGGCCATACAGGTCTGATTTATCAAATGGAGGCGTAAGGTGAGAATTTATAACTGCATAGCTTCTTCTCTTTGCAATTATTGCCTCACCAACATTGTTTATTACATATACATAAAGGTGTGGTATTCCTCCCATGAGCGCGTCCGGCCAGTCGTGAGACGACAGGGCAACCTGTTTCCACGGTGTGAATTCAAGGCTGCCATGAGTTCCAAAATGAATTATTGCATCAGCTTTGAATGATTTTTTTGTCCACATATACGATGCAATATATGGATGAGGCGGTGCCTTTTTTGCGCCATGAATAAGGCCAAATACATCCTTTCCTGCTGCAGGTAAGGGCTGGGGGAGTATAGCTACATTGCCGAATTTTATTCTTGTTACTGCAATGAATTTTTTACCGGCCTTTTCCACTGCCATGTATTTACCAGGAGCAGGTCCGTAAATTTTTTCAACATCATCAACGAGGTCTCTTTCAAGCTCTGCATTTATCCACGAATTATATGTGTTGCATGATACAAGTTCAGGATCTGCTGCTTTAATATATTCTTTGAAAGAGCCTTCAGCATACGGGCCAAGAACTTTTCCTTTCTCATTGATAAGTTTTTCGAATGCCTTTTCAGTTGCAGGAAGACTGCCTGTATTGTACCCCTTTCTCTTCAGGTGTTTAAGCAGGTTGTAAAGTGAAGGCGCTACTTCCATGCCTGCTGCTGTCATTGAATTTAGTCCAGGACCTTTGTAGTAATATACTGCAATCTTTTTTTCACTGTTCTTTTTTTTCTGCAGTGCTGTCCATTTTTTTATCATTGATGAAAATTTCTTTATACGCTTTTCAAGTGGAATAAATTCATTCAGGCCAAGGTCATTTTTTTTCTGAGCGCTTATTACATATGGCTGAATACATCCGTCCAGTTCAGGCGTAACAACACTCTGGGTAAGCATTCCGCCTGACATTCCCTGCTGGGTTTTTTCCCATTCATCTGCAGGGCCAAATACAAATAAAGGGGCAATTACAGGAATGCCGTTCTTTTTCAAATATGGAAGAAGTTCATCACCAATACCAAAAGATATTTTTCCATGAGGCAGGTATATGATTACATCAGGAGATACTTTTTTAATAAAATCCATCCGCTTCTTTATTCCGGCAATGGGGTATACATTCATTCCCTGCCCTGAGAGTTCTTCGATGAGAAACTTCGTGTGTTTCTGGCCTGAATTTTGCGGTGTTACATTGGATGCAACAATTGCAACTGACGGTCCATTTTTATTGTAATGGCCGAGTTTTTTATACAGAGCAGTGTATTCACTGAGTGTTTCAGGGTATTCCTCTGTCCCGGGGAAAAAGAAATAATCATCAGGAATCTTGAATGGTTCACTGAGAGGGTCTGTAAACAGGCTTTTGCCGTCAAATTTTACCCTGGAGTAATTGAGCAGGGCCCTGTAGTTTTTCATGCCCCTGTTGGAGAAATATCCTGAGATTTTATCATAGTCATCGCCGGTTATGTTTGTGAGGTCACTGTCTTTATTACTGGCGGCATGCACATAGATTTTTGTGCCGCTTTTGACTGCATCCCTGAGCTGGTCTCTTTGAGTTTTAGTCAGGTTAAGACCCATACCAAATATATATACTGCATCATAAGATGAGGGGTCAGGGAATTCTTCATCCCCCTTTGTATCGAATCTTTTAACATCAATGAAAGGGTTGGTGTTGAAACCGGCAATTTTTGCAAACTGAAAATCCTTGAAATTTATGAACGCCACACGAGTGGGACTCATGAATATATTGTAGAGAACAAGAATTATAGCCATTGAAACAACAGCTGTGATAAATCTGTATTTAATAATTTTATTCAGAATGATTCCTTTTTTCATCAGTGATCCTTTATTCGGGTATGTATATTATTTCGCCGTTTTCAAGCTGGTATGCGGTTCCAACCTTTTTGCCTTTTCCGCTTCCGCTTTCCTGGGAGCCTTTATATTTTTCAATTTTATTGCCCTTTTTTACAATGATCTCCATGTTCTCTTTGCCCGGATTCTTGACATAGGTTACATCCTCTTTTGAAAAAAGCTCTGTCATATTGAGCCTTGTGACAACTGCTACCATGAGGGCAAGAGCGAAAACCATTGCAATGTCAAAGAGGTTTGCCATGCCTGAAAGCGGGTCAGAGTCATCTGAGTTTGTGTTAAGCAAGCGCCTTTTCTTCCTCATATTCCTCCTCCATTTCATTATGAGCGTTAAGTGATTCAGCTATTGAAGAGTAGATAAATTCCAGGTCGTTCATGTCTTCAATAAACCACCTGTTTTTTAGCTGGTTTGCAATGAAGCCCACAGCCCCGGTGAAGATTCCTATTACAGTAGTGGAAAATGCTACCTGCATATTGACCGCCATTGATCCTATATCGCCTGCTGCCAGAGATACAAGGGCCGGGCCCATTGGAATAAGGGTTCCCATAAGTCCGAGCATGGGGCCAATCCTCAGCAGCGATCTTGATGGAGAGAGCTTCTTTTCACAGTCTGTTTCAAAATCTGCCAGAACTTTTTCACAGAGAATTTTTTTCCATCCGCCTTTCTGCATTCTCAGCAGGGATTGTTTTATGGCTGGCTGAGTTTCTATTTTGCTTATATGGGTTTTATCATTGAGAATGTTTATTCTGCCTTCAAGAGCAGAAACAAATTCTTCTGAGCTGCCAGTGTATTTTGAGCGTGTGGTATATGACGCGTAGATATCCCCCAGTGTTAAAAGAGCCTTTATAAGAAAAAATAAAAGTAACAGGATAACAGGAATCATGAGACCTGTTGATATCCAGTAGAGAATTTCAGTTATATAGTTCATGCTTTTTCTCCTTTATGATTTATTCTGTTTATGAGAAAACCGCAAACAGCGAATAACGCGAATGCGCAAAGTGTAACAAGAGTGTTTAAAATGCTTATTTTGCCTGAAGTACCCGGAACAGATGAGCAGGTGGTTACCGGAATAAAAACAGCAAAGATGAACTGGAGGACAATACAGATGAGCCTTATATCAATGAGTGTTTCAATATTCAGTTTTTTTCTGACGAGCAAAACCATAAAGGCAATGGCTGCTGCTGCAGGAAATGTTACAACAACTGAGACCAGGTTCTGATTCATGCCCTGTATTGAATTGAGCGCAATAAACTGAATCGTGCAAATCCATACAGGGAAGAGGAGCGGGGGAAATGAAACCAGTGCGGTTTGAATCCTGCCTGCTTTTCCGTTTTTTATTTTGTCAGTGCAAGTTATAAGAATCATCAGTGCTGCCATTGATTCAGCTGTCAGAATAAGGCTTAAGTTTTTGAGAAACCCGGAGTTATGAAACAGGCCTGCAAGTTCGTTAATCCTCAGATTTGCTGAAAACGAAGACATAACTATTCCTGCTGCAAAAATCAGGCAACTCATTATTATTACAGTTTTATTCTTTGAGATAAAAGATAGTCCTGCAATTGTACTGGCAAATACAAAAAGAAGTATTGCAGATGTGAAATATAACATTCTAAAATTCCTTCCTGAGTTCCAGGGTATAATATTTGCTGCTGGTGTGAATTCTGTTTTGTGCGCATTAATGATTTTATTGTTAGGGTTGTCAAATATTTTTTATATAAATAATAATGTTTTAAGAGGCTAATAAAAAAAATAATTGCAGCCTGTTCCCTTTTGATTGGAGGACTGGAACAGGAGCAATTAAAGGGGGATAATTTTCGTTGTGAAACGTTGATGTATTATGGACTGTCTGATTTTTATGTCAACTGAATATTTGTTAATACTAACAATTTTTTTAAGTGCTAATTTCTCTCATGGTCCGGCTGAAGTGAAACGTAATACCGGAATCTGATGCATAGTCTTTATTAAATCCCCTCCATGAGATTCCTGCCTTCGCAGGAATGACCGTCTTTTTTAATCAATCAACCTTTTACGCTAAAATTATTATTGTCCGGAGACTTTAACAGATGTATCTGCATCCTTGCATGTGCTTACAACAATAAAAATAATCTTACCATCAATGCCGGGTGTTATGGTTGCCTGTCCTCCGGAAATCTCGAGTTTTGCAGTTTCCTGTGCACTGTCTCCAGACATAATAATGTACTGCAGCCGTATTGTTTCAGGTTTTGTTATTGAAATATTAATGTTTTGTCCTGAAGTGCAGTTGTATTCAAGATATGTGTATGCGGATGAAGGAAGCCCCGGATCTTCTGTGGTGCCGAAAGTGATTGTATGATCATAATTACATTCTATTAAAACAGGAGCCTCAATATCATCCCTGAATCTTCCGTAATCGTATTTTCCGTTTTCTAAACCTGAATCATTTATTATTGCAGCTGCAGCCCAGTCAAGAACCAGGTCATAAAAATCAGTGCAGTCATAGTCTTTGAGTATGCTGTTGAGCGAATAAACACCTGTTAGTTTATCTCTGGAAATTTTGCTGATAATGCCTGATCCGAATCTGTCTATTATATATGAAGAAAACAGAAATCCAGTACCATAGGCATATCCTCCATGAGATGAGTCAGTAACCGGCTGTGTTGATGTTTTATTTTTCAGGTAATTTATTCCTGCGGAAAGATCTGAGTTATATCCGCACAGAACCATTGCAGCCTGTGAAAGGGTTTCGTTCAGCCAGCTCTCTTCATCCGCATCCTGCTTCCATTGAATCATGTGCTGAAATTCGTGCGCCAGTACTCCAAGCAGGTAATCTGAATCAGGGGTATTATTTTTGCAGTCAAGAAATATCATATCACAGTTGTTTGAATGATAATCCATGAGTTCCTCACCTTCGTGCAGGGCAGAAAAGAAGCCATCGAATTTATGTTCACCATAGCCCTTTAGATCAGTGTAAAGAATTACAATTTTTTCATTTCTGTCAATGTCAGGAGGATTCCCGAACACTGAAGTATTTATGCTGTATATACCCTCGTCCGGATTTGCCGGTGTTTTATAACCTACCGCTTCTTTAATATTACTTACCTGTGCCTCTGTAACAAGGCCATCTTGCCATGCTTTGTCTGAAACATATATGAGAACATTTTCTGTCTCTCCCTGCAGAGTCGAAGGTATGAGGTCATCGCCCGGAGGCATAACTGAAAGATTCCAGCACCAGAAATCCCTGTGAGGGGCAGGCCCGGACGAATTGTCACTGCCGGAATCTCCGTTAAAACAGGCAGTCATAGAAAATAACGTCAAAGAGATCAGCAGGATTATATCTCTCAGTATATTTTTTTCTGTTTTCATTAGATCTTTCTCCTGTGTATAATTTATTCCCATCACCTTCAGCAGTGTGGATAACCGAATTTTTTCATGAGTAATAAACTTTTTGATTATTAATGTCAATATTTTATTTATCTAATATTATATGTATTGACTAATTTTATCAATAAAGTGTAAGCGTGAATGAAACAGATTTATGAATGGAGGGGAAATTTGGAAACAAACAGTAAGAAAATCATTCAGTCAATTCTGGCAGTGCTTTTTATTGTTCTTACAATAGGATCAGGCCATCTTGTTATGATAAGCATTGAACATTTTGATGAACAAATATCAGAACAGGAATATAAAATTCCCGGAGAAAAAGCCCGGTGGAAAGGAAGTGTTTCTGAAAAATCAGCACTTCAGAAAATGTTAAGCATAAATAAATATTCCGGAGATGTTAAATCTGCAGAAATCGTACAGGCTGCTATCCATGAATTCAGGGAAAAGGGGACTGTTTCATTCAATATGCTTCCTGTTTCAGCCTTTCTGTGTTTTTGCACACTGCTTACTGCGCTGGCAGGTGTAATAATTCTGTTATTGTCACGTTATGTTAAAACTGATGGGGCTCAGACAACAGCAGGCATTTTTGCAGGCCTCATGTTCTGGTTCACTGTTGAAAACGGTCTTATTATTGCATCAAGACATCTGGGTATTGCCCGCAGGTTTGATATAATTAATGGGAACCTTATTGGAATAAGGGGAGAGTATGTTCTCCTTGAATACTCGTGGATGTTTATGGTTCTGATTTTTTTCTACCTTCTTTTCCAGGAAGGGGTCAGGTGTAATTTCTTTGTGTTTTTCAGAAGAAGGCTTCATCTTATGCGGGGAGGTACATTCTCTGGCAGAATTGATAATTATGCTCCGCGGGTTGCCTTCTTTTATACTTCATCTATCTGGTTCTTCTATGTTCTTCTGCTCATTGCCTTTGATGAAAAAATCCTGGGCCCAAACACCTGGTTTACTTATGCGATATTTCTGGTATGTTTCGCCTCTACAGGTTATCTTTTCTATAAACTGATTCACCAGGGAAGTACAGGGGCGATCCTGCGTTATTCTATAGGTGTTGCTCTTGTTCTGTGGACAGATATAGAAATACTCGGGAAGTGGGGAAAAATGAAAGGCCCGTGGCTGGATTATAATCCGGCTGTGCTGACAGTTTTTATTGTGGGTCTTATTGCCGGTGCTTTCCTGGTTAGAAGGGAAGTCCGAAACCGGTCATAAAAAAGCAGAAGTCTAAAACAACAGAACCCGTTCCAGGTGTGAGAAGAACGGGTTCTGATAATCAAAGAGGGGTATGGAAATTTTGAACTTATGAGAATTTAGATGATTTCCTTTGCTTTACAACGGCAGTTTTCTCCGCAGTTCCCATTGCATCCGCAGGAGCAGGTGTGTTCTTTTTTTTCAGGATGTATTCTGATATTGAACTCTCTTGTAATTTTTGCGGGTTTTTTTTGCCCGGATTTATTTTTATTCATTTATTGCCTCAATCTGTTTTATTATAAAAATAAAGTTAGAGTCATATAACTTTATTGTCAAATCTTTTTTTAGTAAAATGGATATTTTTTAGAATGTTTGTTTCCAGATTCAATTTTTCAGGAAATGACTCTGTTTTCATTGTCCCCAAAGGCTGTGGAGGAAACAATATCCATTAGGAAGACGCCTTGTCTTAGTCAAAGCTAATTTTTTTGTTATTGACTAATTTTGATAAAAAAACAGTCTGGTTTCATGTCCAGCTCCCGTGGATAACCTGAGCAAAACCAGGGATATGACAGCTTTATTGAGAGGTACATTTATGAAAGTTTTTTGCCATCACCTGTATGAATTCAAGAAGGGCCTGAGAAAAATGATCCTGCACACTACAGGAAGTGAAAACAGGCAGTTTATCGAGAAAAAACTCCAGAGAACCAGTGTTGATTATATCATCTATGAAGTATCCTCCTCAAAAATAAATGTTTTTTTTGGCAAACCTGAATGCGTTGAAGTTATCAGGCGAATAAACAAGACCAGGCTTAATGACTATACCCATGAAGAGGATTTTATTCTGGGAGCCATGCTTGGCTATGATATGCTTGAACAGTGTGATCGTTACCTGAAAAGGATTGACAGCAGCAGGTGCAGGGTTGCTGTTTGATTTAAAGCCTGCATCTTGATTGAATAACACATGGTTGTTGCCATGATTATTATACATATTTAAACCCGGAGGAATTCATGGAAAAAGAACTGCTGTATGCTGCTTCGGCATTCGGGCTTTTTGTTGTATGCCCAAGGATGGCCGGAATGATGCATATTATATCGGCTCACACAAGTGTTTCCATGCTTGTAACGGTTGTTACCGGAACCCTTCTTTCTATCCCCCTTCTTCTTATTATGGTGTATCTTTTTGGGAAGTTCGGGTTGTGGGGAGCTCTTATCTTTTGTGTTTTGACAGATCTTGGGGCAGCCTATGTAATGAAGGATGTCAGCTTCAAGGCCGGAATAGAGACATTTGTAATAGCTCTATTTGTTATTCTGGGTGTTAGGGTTGCGCCATATATATCTGCCCTTTTTGATTCATAAATAATAAATAATAAATAATACAGGCTTCTTCTATAGCAGCCTGTATTATTTTTCAGTTCATGAAGGTTTCATGGATTATTTCACTGAAACTCGAAAGACCGGAGCTTTTGAGTATAACGAATTCCTTTCTCTGTTGTCTGCATTCTTTTTTTATCTTAGAATATGCATTGTGACTTATGCAGTCAGCTGGACAGCATACAAGATCTGCACGTTTAAGCACTTCAGGCAATCTTAAGAAATTCTGCTCCATTCCCCCATCATGGTGAATAAAAATTCCGCCTTCCTGCTCAACTATGTCTCTGCATCTTGGGATGATTGATGTTCTTCCGCCAACGTACAGAACACATTTGTTTTCAAGGTGCCGGCACTGACAGTCCTTTTTTTTGCATTTGAGGCATTCGTTTTTTTTGCGGTCAATGAATTCGGTTATAGATAAACGGTATGCGTCAAGCTCATTGTTGAGCTTTTTGTTTTCTTCTTTTTGTGCATGCAGTTCAGCCATGAGTTCTTCTATTCTCATCTCTCTGCACTGAATTGCATCTTTGAGATTCTTTTCTGCAGTCTGGATTGCAGTTCTTATCTTTTCGTCAACCTCTGGGTCTGGTATTTGTGAATTTTGCGGTTTTTCCTGATCATATTGTTCTAATTTTTTTTCAAGGCCCGGGATTACAGACAGCCTGCTCTCTGCTTCTTTCAGCCTTTTTTCGAGATCTTTTGTTTTTTGGCGGTAGATATTTTTTGATTCGCGTTCTTTCTGCAGTTTATGCATTAGTTCGTTTTGTTTTTCAAGTTCAGATCTCCTGGAGTCTCCATTGAGGTGTGAAAGCATGTGCACAACACCGAATGCGTGATCAAGCAGGCTGGTATCTGCTGAAGGATGTGTCATCAGAGCCCAGTAGGGCCCGGGGATGTTTCCTTTCTTAACTGATTCATCCCACTCGCGCCTCAGGGTTTCCTGGCTATCTATTCCGGAGAAATGAAGTATTTCTCTTCTGTATTTTTTTTCAAGAACCCTGTTTATATTGACTGAAACAGGGTTCTTTCCATTGCCGCTTTCAACAACAGCTGCATGAAGCCTGTAATCTTCAGCATTTTCGGGGATTTTCACACCTGATTTGGTGAGGATCTGTCTTGCTTCACCGAGCGAGAGGCATGTTCCCGCGATTGAGCAATGGAATATTCTCTCAATTTCCCAGTAGGACTTTCGTGTGTTGTTCATGAATATTCTCCTTTTAGTTAACAAATATTATTAGATTGATCTAATTTTGTCAAGATATTTTCAGGATTTAATATAAAGGGAACCTCTAAAAATTATATGTTTATAATTCCAATAAATTATAACTACTGTTAAAATCAGTACTTATGTTTCCCGCCCGTTGAAGGCGGGCGGGAAAACTTAATTATCAGATGTAGCCTAAAGAAATAATCAGGGATAAATGCATATTGAATCTCATGTTTTTTCAGAGAGCGCCTGATTGCAGGAATTCTCTTTGGATATATGATTCGGGTGTAGTCCGGGATGATTATTTTCGGAATCAGGAGATTTTTTAGCAGAAAAAATCTTGACTTTTTATGTGCTCATATAGTTAGTGTTAACTAATTTAGTAAATAAAAACAAAAAGTGTTATGGGGTTTAAGATATGTTAGAGTTAATACAAAAAGGTGGAGTAGTAATGTGGCCGATTGCCGGCCTTGCATTTGTTTCCATTGCAATCATTATTGAAAGGATTGTATATTTTTATATAACTTCCTTCAATTATGAAATTTTCAGAGACAGGCTCCTTGATAAAATAAGAACAGAAGATCTCTCCTCGATCAACCTGAAAGCTGAACCTGGACTGGAGGATGATAAAAGCTGGTTCCGGCGTATGAAAGAAAAGATAGTTTTGTATAAGTGGAATTCCAATCCATACAGGAAAATTGCCACAACTTATATCGAAAATATCAATACAGGCACGAGAAGCAGGGAAGAAGCCCTCAGGCGTGTGGGTTCGGAAGAAATTGAAAGGATGGAAAAGCATTTTAAGGGGCTTTCTGCAATCAGTCATATTTCCCCGCTTCTTGGACTCCTTGGAACTGTAACCGGTATCATCGGAGCCTTTACAGTAATATCCGAACTTGGCGGACAGGTTGATGTAACCGCACTTGCAGGTGGGATCTGGGAAGCAATGCTTACAACAGCAGCAGGTCTTGTCGTTGCCATCCCCTCGCAGCTTGCATTCATATATTTCGAGAAAAACGTGTCTTTCAGAGCCAACAGGATGAGCTATGTAGTTACCTACCTGAATGAGGAACTCTTCAGTGACAATGCGCATGAATGCATATGCATGCAGCCAGATACAAAGAATATCATAACCCATGAAGAACATGAGGAGGATATCCTCTGATGGAATTTATAAGATCAAAGAGTGAAAAGCCGCATATTGATATGGCTCCACTGGTGGATATTATTTTCCTTCTGCTGATCTTTTTTATGCTGAGCTCTAATTTTATCAAACCAATGATCAAGATGGAACTCCCCAAGGCAATGCAGGAGGAGAAGCTGGAGAAGGTTGATCTGGTCGTGACTGTTGATGAAAAGGGCGAGATCTATATCAACAGGGATAAGGTTGAAATGGATAAACTCAAGCTCACGCTTCAGGAGAAGATGGCTGATCTTGGTAAGTATGACGTGATATTCAGGGGAGACAGAAAAATTGGTTATGAAACATTCGTTGATGTTCTAGATTTAGCGAAACAGGCCGGGGCAGTCAGTTTTTCAGTGGAACATGACAATGAATAAAATGTCGGCAGACAGCAGGAGGATGCAAAAGGGAAAAGCAATAAAAGTTCAGGATTTGATCACCCCCCCGGCAGGAACCGGACATCGCAAGATTACGGCAGATTTTATCCTGAAAAGATTTGAAGAAGGTCGGTTCTTCAGAGACGTATTGTTTTCCATTCTCTTTTTGACTGTTGCCGCAGCATTGATAGCAGGGATTGATTTTACAACCAGAGAGGTCACTAAAATCTATGATGATACTGAGAACAGGCAGTATCATATAAAAAAAGTATCTCACATCCCTGAAGAAAAGAAAAAGGAAGAAGCTGAAAAGAAGGCTGTTGAAGATGACAAAATCACAGCAGGTGAAATAAAGAACAGGTATCTTTCGTACCTCATATCCAAAATCGAGAGCAATAAGCGTTACCCGATAGTTGAACAGAAGAAAGGACATGAGGGGGAGGTGCTTCTCAAGCTCTTTATTAAAAAAGACGGAACAATAGAAAAGGTGCAGATACTTTCCCAGGCAAGACACAGAAAGCTGACCCAGGCTGCAGTGGAAGCCATAAGGAAATCTCTGCCTCTTAAGCCTGTTCCTGACGCCATTGAAGAAGACCGTATTGTGGTGAAGCTTTCAATACAGTTCTTTCTTGAATAAATGAAATCAGTGCCTGTGCAGAAATACATGGGCTGATTTATAAACACGGGATTTTGTATATTGAGACAAAAATAAAAAACGTTTATACAATTAAACCCCGAAAAAAGTAAGGAGGAATTATGAATACGAAAAGGTTTTTTGGCCTGATGACTGCGCTTTGTCTCTGTTTTTCAGTGCAGCTTATGGCTCAGGAAAAAGACAATGCCCTCAATGTTGAGGTTGTTGAAAAGGAAAATGATAAAAAGGCTGTAACAGAAAAGTCTTCTGATAAGGCAACTATTGTTGTAACAGGAACAAGAACCAGGAGAAATCTGAAGGATGTTGCTGTAAGAACAGAGGTTGTATCAAAAGAGAAGATAGAACAGAGCGGCGCTAAAAACATGTTCGAAATTCTTGACAAGGGACTTATCACTGGTGTCACTGTAAACAATTCATGCACCAACTGTAATTTTTCTGAGATAAGGATGCAGGGCCTTGAGGGCGGATATTCACTCATGCTCTTTGACGGGCAGCCGATATTCAGCGCTCTTGCGGGCGTTTATGGCCTGAGGCAGATTTCACCTGCCAATATCGAGAGAATCGAGGTTGTCAAGGGCGCGAGTTCAGCGTTGTATGGAAGTTCAGCTCTTGGCGGTGTAATAAATATTATATCAAAAGAACCTGAAGAAGGGAAAGTCCATGCAGGCGCTTCATATACATATGGTATCTATGATCAGGATTTTGATCAGGCATCATGGGACGCTGATGGTAATATTTCTTTCAGAGAAGGAAATGTTGCTTTTATTCTCACTGGAAGCAGGCATCACAATGATTATGTTCTCACAAACAGTGATGACTACACAGACAAGGTAGAGCAGGATACAAAGTATCTCTCAGCAAAGACTCACCTGTATTTTGACAAGGACAAACACAGATTCACTGTATTTGGCAGAGCATATAATGAGTTCAGAAGAGGCGGTAATACCGGTCCCGGAACTGCATATATAGATGAGGATTGGGATGGAACAGCTGATATAACCCGTCCGGTAGATCATGCAATAGACAATCCATTTGATCCTGATGCAGAACACATTACAACTGACCGCTGGGAATACGGCGCAGCATACAGGGGTGTGTTTGATGCAGGTAATTCTCTCGATATTAACTATATCCAGTCACTTCACAAGAGAGATGCAACAAATGGAGCAAGACCTTTTAAATCAGAAGAGGATGTTTATATTGTAGATGCAGTTTATTCGCATCCCGGAATTCTGAAGATCAATACAGTTACTGCGGGAATCAACTATAAGCAGGAAGATCTGTCTCAGGTAATTGCCTACCAGAAGGATAAGGACAAGAAGTCAAAGACAATCTCAGGTTTTGTTCAGGATGAGATTCAGGCAATGAAGGATTTTCAGGTTGTTCTTGGCGTTAGATATGACAATGTTTTTGACAGCTCACTTCAGGAAGACTATGCTTTCAGCCCACGGGTTGCACTGAAATATGATATAACAAAGAAGATTGTTGCAAGAGCAGCTTACGGATGGGGATTCAAGGTTCCCGGACTTTTTGCTGAAGACCTTCACCTCTGTTCAGCAGCTCCAAGGGTATATGTGCCGGATAATCTCAAGTCAGAGAAATCACAGAGCGTAAACGGCGGAATCGCCTTCTATGGAGACAAACTCTTCATTGATACAAACTTTTTCTATACCCTGATTCAGGACAAGATTGCCCTCGACCCTGAAGGAAACAACGCGCCAACCGGTTACACTGCCAATTTCGAAAACGTGGATGACGCCTATACTACAGGTGTAGAGGTTAATGCTTCATATCAGATCATTCGAGATCTTGCGGTTAACGCAACATATACTTTTACCAGTGCTGAATATGACAATGGCGATGAGATTCAGAGAGTGCCTGATCATGCCGCAAGTCTTGGCCTTGATTATCACAATCACAAACAGGGCATAAAGGCAGGTCTTACAGGCCGATACACAGGCAAGCAGTATGTTGCAAGAGTTATGGTTGCTGACGGCAAGGAATATGTTGATCACGTTGACGGTTTCTTTGTTCTTGATGCAAGAGTAAGCAAGGATATTAACTATGGAAACTGGACATATACTGTGTTTGTTGGATGTGATAATATAACCAATGAAGTTCAGGACAAAATTTACAATGCTGAGCAGGAAGATTCAGCAGCTTATATTTACGCTCCTGTTACAGGACGATACATTTATGCAGGTTTGAAGATGGCTCTCTAACAGTCATCTATTAACTCTAAATATCAGTTATCCCCCTCAATCGAGGGGGATTTTTTTGGTGTCTTGACTCATTATATAAATCGATATACAATGCATTTAAAGCAGTAAATACTGCAATGGATGCTGAAAAAGTGAAAAAAAATCTACTGACCAAAATTATAATCCTGATTCCTGTGTGTTTAGTAAATATTTATATTATGTTTTATCCCGGGTTTGTTCATGCGCAGGCAAAACCACTGATTGTAAAGGGGGATTCCAACTATCCCCCCTTTGAATATACTGATGATGAAAATAATCCTGCGGGATTCAATGTGGATATAATCAGGGCAGTGGCCCGGGAAATGGGGCTTTCTGTCAGGATAGAGCTTGGTCCCTGGGATTCAGTAAGGAAGGATCTCGAAAATGGAAAAATAGATCTATTGATGGGGATGTATAAAACAAAGAAAAGAGACAAACTCGTAGATTTTTCTATTCCTCATTTTATAATGTCATATTCGGTTTTTGTAAGAAAGGGCTCTGGTATAAAATCAATCGATGATTTAATGAATAAAAGTATTATAGTTCAAAAAGATGATCTTGGCCATGATTATCTTGATAGAAAAGGTATAGGAAGAGAACTTATTCTTAAAAGATCCTGGATCAATGTATTGACTTCTTTGTCTGCCGGTTGGGGTGATGCTGCTATCGTTTCAAGGCTTCAGGGGATGATGCTGGCTCAAAGAGAGGATTTTGATAATATAATAAGCACAGGCCCTCCTGTTATTCAGAGAAAATACTGTATAGCTGTTACAGAAGGGAACTCATCTCTTCTTGCAATAATCAACGAAGGTCTTAGTATAATTAAGACAAAAGGTGTTTATGATGAAATATATAACAAATGGTTTGGTCTTTATGAGAGTGAGCAGGCAGGATGGCTCATTATAAAAAGAATTTTAATCTTTGTAGTAGCACCTCTTGTTTTTCTTGTTGTAGTAATCTTTTTCTGGTCATGGATTCTCAGAAGAAAAGTGGGGCAAAAGACCAGGTTTATACAAAATGAACTTAAAGAAAGAAAGAGGCTTACAGAAGAACTCCGGGCAAGCAAGGAACGTTATGAGAAGGTTGTTAATCTAAGCTCTCAGATAGTCTATGACTTTGATATTCGTTCAGGAATAATCAAATGGTCAGGGGCGATCTTGCGGGTTACAGGTTATACAGAAGAGGAGTTTGATAAGGTTGATATTAAAAAGTGGAGAGAATTTATTCACCCTGAAGACAGAGCTCTATACAAAAGAAACGAAGACAATGATAAGGCATCAGGAAAGTTCGAGGCTGAGTTTAGGTTTCTTCACAGGGATGGTGGATATATTTTTTTGAAGGA
>CAZEJW010000100.1:0-711 GCA_964512685.1 uncultured Leptospirales bacterium
CCGGCCAAGATCGGCTTCTACCCGGTCAAGATCGGCATCTACCCGGCCAAGATCGCCATCTACCCGGTCAAGATCGGCTTCTACCTTGCCTCAGACGCCATCGACCCTGTTTTCGCAGATACCCTATTGCAGTTTTTGTATTTTCATATGGGTTTCGTTTCGTGTGCTCTGGATGAGCAAAAAATTCCAGAGCTACCCTCATTATTTTTCTGTTGTGCTTCCCTCTCAAAAAGGGTTTGACGCTGTTCCGGTTGCTGTTAGCATTTCATGAAAATATTATAATAAAAACAAGAGTGCTCAAATGACTATATCTGTGGATTTTTTAATCCATAAGGCGGATGATGCCTTTGACAGGGAGGATTTTTCCTCTGCAGGTGAGTTGTATAAAAAGGCGACCGAACTTGCCCCTGATAATTCAGATGCCTGGCTGGGGCTGAGTGCAGCGTTGTATAATAACGGTAGTTTTGAGCTGGCACTGGAGGTTTCAGAACAGGGGCTTAAGCTTTTCCCTGATGAAAGCGCTTTTGCGTTTAATGCAGGCCTTGCATGTAACATGCTCTATGAAAATAATAATGCAATAGAATTCTATTCAAAGGCTGTAGAGATTGAGCCCGAATATGCAAGGGCCTGGTATGCACGCGGTAACTGCTGGCTTGAATGGGATGAATATGAAAAGGAGTTTAAAACAAAAATCGATGTTTGAAGGATGAT